>JAFSEA010000107.1 GCA_017435965.1 Oscillospiraceae bacterium | reverse complement strand
TCTGCTTGCGGTAAAACAAACCTCGCTATGCTTATTCCCCCGAAGGCTTATGCCGATAAGGGTTATGAAGTTGAGTGCGTAGGTGACGATATTGCATGGCTCCGCGTCGGCGATGATGGTCGTCTCTGGGCTATCAACCCCGAAGCAGGCTTCTTCGGTGTTGCACCGGGAACAAACAAGAAGTCAAACCCCAATGCTCTTGCAACCTGCCAGCAGGGCACAATCTTCACAAACGTTGTTCATAACACAGAAGACAACACAGTTTGGTGGGAAGGTCTTGATAAGAACCCGCCGAAGAATGCTATCAACTGGAAGGGCGAGCCGTGGGATTGCGAGTCCGGCGAGAAGGGCGCACATCCGAACAGTCGCTTCACAGCTCCGGCATCCGAGTGCCCCTGCATCTCTCCTGAATTTGAGAGCCCGAAGGGTGTTCCGATCTCCGCTATCGTATTCGGCGGCCGCCGTGCAAAGACAGCTCCCCTCGTTTACCAGTCATTTGATTGGAACCACGGTGTATTCGTAGGTTCCGCTATGGCTTCCGAAACAACAGCTGCAGCTGCAGGTGCAGTTGGTGTTGTCCGTCGTGACCCGATGGCAATGCTCCCGTTCTGTGGCTACAACATGGGCGACTACTTCAATCACTGGATTGAAATGGGCAAGAAGATCACAAAGAAGCCGAAGATCTTCAATACAAACTGGTTCAGAACTGATGAGGATGGCAAGTTCCTCTGGCCGGGATTCGGCGATAACCTCCGTGTTCTCGAATGGATCCTCAAGCGTTGCGACGATGAAATCGGCGCAGACGAAACAGCAATCGGTTATGTTCCGAAGGCTGAGGACATCAACCGTGAGGGCATCGAGGATGAAGTAACAATGGATATCCTTAACGATATTCTCTCTGTTGATGCAGGTCTCTGGAAAGAAGATGCAGCGAACCTCGAAGAGTTCTATGCAAAGATTCAGAGCGTTGGCAACAGAATGCCGAAGGAAATGTATGATCAGCTCGAAGGCCTCAAGTCAAGACTTGGCTAAAGTTTATTCCCCAAGTGTCAACCCCGACACTTGGGGAGTTTTTATGGCATATCAAAACCTCTTGATTAAATCACGCAAATTTGATATAGTATAATCAGAAATGAGAAAGGAGAAGCTACGATATGTCAGAGCGAATTTACAGTATTGATGATATAAAAGAAGCTTTGCATCCAATTTTTACGGGATATAATGTAAAAAAGGCAGTTTTGTTCGGTTCATACGGAAAAGGACTTGCAAATGAGAAAAGCGATGTGGATTTGCTTCTTGATAGCGGTCTTCGCGGACTTAAGTTTGTCGGTCTCATCGAAGACATACGTTTAGCTCTTGACAAGGAAGTTGATGTTTTCGACATCACTCATATAATCCCCGATTCTCCGATTTCTTCAGAAATACAAAAGGACGGAATTGTGATTTATGAAGAATAAAGTTATAGTTGAGAAAATACTTAGATACGCACAAAAAGTATTGGCATATACAAAAAATACAGACTATGATGAATTTACAAGTAACAGCATACTCATTGAGGCTTGCGTTTTTAATTTAAGTCAGATAGGAGAACTCGCAAACAAAATCGACAAAAGCTTTGAGAAGAGCAATTCCCATATTCCGTGGCGTATGTTGTATGGACTTAGAAATAAAATAGTACACGATTATGAAGGTGTTAATTTAACTCTTATTTGGGAAATTGTCAAAAGTGACTTACAAGATCTTATTGAACAACTGAACAACCTATATGAAACATTATAAAGCACAGTGCGATTTGCACTGTGCTTTTTGTGTCTTGTTCTTCACCTGATACAATTATATTCAGCAGGGAACGACCTGCGTGTCGTTCCGAAATTACTTCTTTACAGTCTCTTTAATATAACAAATTATCTGTTCACAACGTTTATCGGATTGTCTTCAATAAATGCCTTTATATTTTCCGCTACCATTGTGATAAGTCTCACTCTTGTTTCAATCGGTGCCCATGCTATATGTGGCGTTATGAGGCAGTTTTTGGCTGTACGTAGAGGATTATCCGGAAGCATCGGCTCAACCGTGAGAACATCAAGACCTGCACCTGCGATTATGCCTTCGCTAAGTGCTTTTGCAAGGGCATCTTCATCTATAGCGCCGCCACGAGAGGTGTTTATGAGATATGCCGACTTTTTCATAAGAGAAAGAGTTTCCGGATTTATAATCTTTGTTGTTTCGGGGGTAAGGGGTGCGTGGAGCGAGAGATAATCGGAACGGCGGAAAAGCTCTTCAAGGGAAACCACTTCTGCGTCCGAAACCTTCGATGGGGTGCGTGTGTATGTTATGATTTTCATACCAAAGGCGCGCCCGATTTTTGCCACTTCACGCCCTATACTTCCATAACCGAAAATGCCGAGAGTTTTATCTTTCAGTTCACGAAGCGGAAAGGGGAAATAGGAAAAGGTATCAGACTTTATCCAACCGCCGTTTCTTGTTGAAGTTGTATATTCGCAAAAGCTTCCCGAAAGTGCGAGAATCATTGAAAAGGTAAGCTGTGCAACAGCCTCGGTGGAATATCCGGGGACGTTGCAGACAACTATTCCCTTTTCTTTTGCACAAGCAGTATCTATGTTGTTATATCCCGTTGCAAAAAGGCCTATAAACTTAAGTTTCGGACATTTTTCAATGATACTGCGATCAAGCTGTGCCTTATTGCATACAACAACCTCGGCATCGTCTATTGCCGAAACAAGTTTTTCTTTCGGAAGCACGTCAAAATATCTGACATCACCGAGAGACTCAATCTCCGCAAAGGATATATCTTCATTTGTAACGGTGTTTCTGTCTAAAATAACAATCTTCATATTCTTTCCTCATTCACTTGTTTATTTTTACATCTCATGTCACGCACATATATTGCAACCACTATTGTTATAACAGAAGAGATGTGCATTATCATATTTCCGTAAGCGTGGGCAAAGATATCATAGATAAGCCAGCTTCCCATATTCGTGATGAGAAGAAGTCTGTAATACTTCGGATTTGACTGTGCCATACTGAACACAAAGCCAAGGGCGGCACAAAGCGAGAATATATCATACCAATTTACAAAGGTTGAAATATTCACGATGCAATACGCCGCGGAATATGCGAATATAAGCCAAACCGGGATTTTCTTTTCTCGAACGGTGAATATGAAATTTATAAGAAGCTGTATTCCTGCCACAAGGCATACAAGAGCACCGCTTACTCCGCCAACAAGAATGTAGCTTATACCAACAAGAAGGTTTGCCACAAAGCTAAAGATAAGAACTACTGTCATCTTCTTGTTAAAAGGCTCAATAAAGCCTATAATCATCGCAAGAAACGATGCCGCATATGAAAGTGTTTCGTTCATTTTTTCTTCCTTTTTAATACATATGTCATTTCTTAAAACTTGATTTCATCAGGTTCTTTTTCTTCTATTTCCACAAGTCCGTCCGGAGTTTCCACCATATCGTGACGGTTTAAGAGAAATCTTCTTACTGCAAAGAGAATTGCTATTGCAACTACCGTTATAAGATTCTCCCAAGGCGCTGCGTGACCGATAATGAGCTGACGCGCAAGGGCAAATGCAAGAACTTCAATAACAGTTTCGGGAGTGTGCTTACAGAGCATTTTTATAAGCTCTGCACCGATTGCAAGAATAATGGCATCATCAAGAATTCCGACGAGACCGCCCACACCTTGAGACAAGGTCTGTGAGTCAATCAGATCAGCAACCATTTTCACAGCGAACACAAGTATTGCCACACCCACTATAACCGATACAAGAAGCTCAAAAATATAGCTTATTTCAAACATTATATCCTGTAACTTTTTTCTCATAATCATTTCTCCTTATTTATTTGAGTTTATTATACCACAAAGTAGCTTTTCCTGCAATATCGGAAGCTCCGAGCGGTAGCATTATCCGAATTCCGTCATATTATGATAAAGAGGAGATACTTCCTCTAATTTTTATGAAAGGACAAACTCAAATGGCTGTTTTTACCAATCAGGCTACCCTTTCTTACAACGGAACAACGGTAAATTCAAACATTGTTACGGGAAACATTATTGAAGTTCTCACCGTAACAAAGACCACGACCGCCGCAAGCTATTCTAATGGTGAGGATATAACTTATGTTATAAGCCTTATAAACTCCGGTCCTTCCCCCATCACCAACGTCACCGTCACCGACAATCTCGGTGCATACACCTTTGGAACATCCACGCTTGTCCCCCTTGATTATGTTGACGGCTCTGCCGCATATTATCAGAACGGTGTTCTTCAGGCTGCTCCCACGGTATCGGAGACCTCACCTCTCACCTTTACGGGTATCACCGTTCCTGCCGGTGGAAATGCAATGATTATCTATGAGGCTGTACCCAACACTTTCGCTCCGTTTAACGTCGAAAGCACAATAACAAACGAAGTTGTGGCAACAGCTCCCGGAATCTCCACTCCGGTAAGCGACACCGAAACAGTTTCTGTTTCCAACAGCTCACTTCTCACGATAACGAAGGCATTAAGTCCTGTAAACGTAACGGAAAACAGTAATCTGACTTATACCTTCACTATTCAGAATCTCGGCAACACCGAAGCGACAAGTGGGGACAACCTCGTCATAACCGATACTTTCAATCCCATTCTTTCGGATATCACGGTTACGGTAAACGGAGCACCGCTTCCCACAACAAGCTACACCTACAACGAAGCAACAGGTGAATTTGCAACCGTTGCAGGTGCAATCACCGTTCCTGCCGCAACTGCAGCTCAGAATCCCACTACGGGTGAGTGGACAGTAACCCCCGGAACAACCGTTGTCACAGTAACCGGAACGGTATAGGAAAATCGAATTCCACAAAAGCCAAAGGGCGTGTCTCAATAAGTGAATCAGTTTTCACAAAATTGAGGCAACGCCCTCTTTACAATTCTTTGAGATATTTCTTTATCTGCCTTCTGCTTCTGAATACAATGGCATTTTCGCACTTTTTCAAAAGCTCACGATATTTTTTTCGGTTGCGGCGGTTGAATGAAAGTGTACTTTTATACATTTCTTTAGCTTTTCTGAAAGAATCGGGACAATTTCCACCCATATCCTCGCGGCACTTTCCGTGATTTTTTATTATCCTTTCGGTTATTCCCCAAAGGCAGGTAATTGTGGGAAAATCCAGATAGAAAACCGTGTCGGCATATTCAAGCCTTCGGGATAAAGTTCGGTTATAATTTCCGTCAATTATCCACTCTTCCTTTTCAAGTTCAACTCCCAACGCTTCATCGAACTCCACTTGTGACAGGTGATTCCAATCTCCATACCAGAAGATTTTATCGAGATGAACAAGAGAAATCCCCGTCTTTTCCGAAAGAGCACGTGCAAAGGTCGTCTTTCCTGCACCTGTATTCCCAATTATGATAACTCTCTTCACATCTGCACTTCCTTTGTGATTGGGATTCTTATTTTCTGTCCCTCTCGGATACTATATACATATCCCTTTTCAGGCTTCATTATGTCCTCATACCCTCTTATAAGCGTAACTCTTCCAATGTCAAGAACAACCTTCTCCCCTATTTTTTCGGAACTTATAATTTTATACGCACTACCCCTCGACTCTTCACCGTTGTCAACTATAACAAGGCTTCCGCAAATATCATCGCTTTTGCAGGAAGTTTTTATGACAATCTCATTTTCCTCGGAAAGGTCTTTTGTGAAACCAATCACTTCTCCGTCTATTTCCTCGCCTCCGTGAACATATTCATAAACTCTTTTGCCGTCTTTGTAGCTGTACACGCCTAAAAATCCCGAAAACTCAATAGAAACATCTCCGTCGCAGAGAGAATGGGTTTCATCATAGGGAGAGTATATGATATAGTCCTCTCTTCCGTTTTCAAAGAAAACCTTTAATGCACGCGAAGCCTTTCCGGAAATATCGAGCTCTTTAATTTCCCTGATTTTCCGCTTTTTCTCATAAGGTTCAAGCACGGTGGTAAATACTGTGTCAAGACACTCATCTAAAATCTCTTCAAAAACGTACTTCAGACAATGGATATTTTTGTTTATCCCCTTTTTGGGCGGATATCCATCGACTATGGAAAGCTTTTTTGTTCCGTCATTCTTTTCGTTTAAGAATGTTGCCCGAAGATGGAGATTCCGAGGAGCATCAAATGCATTATTGAAGTCTTTTATTGCAAAATCCACCTCCGCTTTATGGGAAAGATTTTCATCTCTTCCCACATTTTCCGTCCATGTATAGCCTCTGGGGTAAACCGTTTCATACCACCAGTCGGCAGGTGAGTTAGGATCAGGGCCATATGGTACATCACGTCCTGCAAAAGATCCGATGAAATCTCCTTTTTCATCAACCTGTAAATCAAGATTTATGCCCTTTGTCTCCCATATTTCATCACTTGAAGCGTGAATACTGAGGAGTGCCGATTTTCCGCCTTTTACCCTGAAGAAATCAACGATATAAGATTCTTCTCCCTCGATTGAAATATTCACTATGCTGCGTCTGTATTCTTCACATTGCGGATATACATAGCTTGCATCTACATCAATAACACTTACGCTCTTTCCGACATCAAAGTGCTTTATTTTGCCTCTTATTTCCTCGTTTATCCCCTGCTCTCTTCCGTCAACCATAACGGTATTGTGAGAAAGGGTGCTCCTTACCCATTGGAGGCGGTTAGGCTGATATCCCGTTTTTTCGGGATATCCAAGGTCGGGAAGGAAGTTGAGCCCATACGCCGTCATACCGAGATTCAATGTATCACGATGACCGTGTCCGCCGTTTGAGCCGAAATACATCCACACATCGTTTTTTTCATTGCGAAGTGCGCCAAAACCAAAGGATGTCATTATATCGGACCGGGGCTTGAATTCTCCGTATTTATCTATAATATTCTGAACATCCAAAGCCAAGCTTTCGGGTTTTTCTCTTGTTATCTCATCGTGGAGACCCTTTGCCGAATTGCCGTTTAACATATACAGAATCTGTGCAAAACGGATATCTCCGAAAGTGCGAAATCCCTTTTGTGCAACCTTCAGGCTCATCCAATGCTCATTACCCTGAGTAAATGATGTATCACCTATCTGCGGAGAATATCCTTCTGATATCAAAGGGATATTTGAAAAGAACATCTGCAGAAACTTCGGGTTTCTGTATAAGTCTGCTAAAGGTTGCCCTTCAAGGATCTCCGCAATATCAATGAGAGTTTTATGCCATGCGGCATTGTATTTTGATGCCTCATCACCCTGTCCGTCGGCATCTATCCGATTTATAAGCACCTCATTTATTCCGCCACCAAGATTAGGAGGAGTTCTGCTCCACCCGGGTGAGAGGAGATAGGAAAGCCATTCTTCTGTTTCCTTTTCATCATCAAGGACTACTGCCGCCATAGCATTGGCTGTCTGCGGAAAGCCGAAGTTTCCGGCTATGGTACAGTCTTTTATGCATTTAAGAATTTCTCTTATAAGTCTGTTTTCAACATTTTCACGTATCTCCGATGCATTGTTTTTAGGATTTGGCATCTTCCATATTTTTGCCTTATCCCGAAGGAAATTTACAACAAATTCATCCTCATATGCATCAAAAACCATATCATAGCAGAGGGCGAAATCACGGGAATTGAAGGTCTCCCATATGCAACCGACTGTTTTTCCCGTGTTACTGCCTCCGTCGGAATTCCAGACATCATCACCATAGAGAGAAATATCGTAATCGGGGTAAAAATCTGCGATGCGGTCAAGAAGAATTGCCGCAACTCTGCCATATTTCAAATCTCCGGTATAGAAAAATGAATATGCCGAGGAAAGGAGAGCATCCATAATGATTCCCCTCTCCTTTTTTGAAGACATGGACTCTGTATACCACATACCATAGTGAAGATACTGGGCAATATATGTATGTCTCTCTCGAACACCATTGTCATAAACTTTCCCCGTGACATATCCGAAGCCGTCGTCAACGCCCCAGTTTTTATCGCCGAATTTTTCTTCAGCTTCCGGATAAAGGTCGTTTACAAGATATCCCGCTTCGCCCTTTGCAATGAGTTCATCATTCTTCTTGTGTGCAAGCTCACGGTCAAATCTTCCATATTCGTCAAGTCCAAGCTTGTAAAAGCTCCCGAAGTCATTTGACGGAAAAAGTCGTCCGCAATCCGGGCACTTTATCTTCCAAGGATATTCAAAGGGGTTATTAAGCCAGGCGGCATCGGCATATTTTGCACCGAGATCGCAACCGCAATAACGACAGAAATACATATCAGGGTCACCCTCAGCACCCACACAGGTACTACGCGGAATCCCCTCGCCAACAACCATATCATAGAGCAAATCTATCTTATCAACATAACGTTCTGCGCGGGAAATATACTTTTCCCGCACCTCTTCCCGTGCCCATGGGTATTTTTTAATGTTCTCCCTTGCAACCCGGGCTTTTTCTCTCGTCATGTATGTCGATTTTGTTTTTGACATTCATTTCACCTTTTCTTTGCAAGTTGAGGATAGTTTTCTATTGGAAATTTACTGTAAAAAGTGGAATTGGTTAAAAACGCATTCATAAACCTTTTAGGATCATCATAAACCTCTTTTTCTATCTTAGCATATTCATTGGTATAATAAGTAACATACTTATCGCCTTCTTTATAACACCCCCACACAGACGGATATTCTGCAATTTCATCTATATAAACATTTTCCAATCTATTTAAATCATCTCCGCATTCTTCAAGTACTGATTTTATAAAATCCCTCAATGGTAAATTACAATATTTTCTTACTGCTTCGTCTTTCTTTTTTAAATATAATTGATAGTCTCTCATTATTATGACATTCTCCTTTTTAGCACTTGAGCACGTACATTCGGTACTATTTTTATAATTATATTATAGTTTCTCCGCAAATGTCTTCACTTACGTTTTTTCCCTTTCTTCATCTTTTCTCTCCGACGCATCTTCTTGGCTATCTGCTTTATCCGTTTTTCTTCCCTTTCTCTTTCGTTTATTCTCTTTTGCTCAAAGTCTTCTTCATATGCCCGGTCAAGTTCTTTTTTTAAGAAATCCTCGCCTACTTTTTCACCAAACTTGTCTTGTAGTTTTCTGGCCAGATATTCACAACCGTATTTTTTATATTCGTCAGCCGTGCATATAATCGAGGCTCCCCCTACCCCATCATCATGTCCGGTCCTGCTGTTGACTGTAAACCAAACGTCGAACTCATAATAAAAATCCCCACTTCCGGCAAAATCAGTCCGCAGGCGCTTATAATCTCCCGGTTTCATGTAATCGCGGCTGAAATAAATCAACGCCATCCTTATATCCCTCCATGCCCTATCTGCAAATTCAACTTCTCGAGCCAATTTATACAATCAGCATATCATCTTTTTCAGCTTTTCAATCTGCACACTATTGCGATACACGCAAAAAAGCAGTTCCCACAAATGCAAAATAGGGATAGTCTGAAACTATCCCTGAATTTTTTTAGAAAAATGTTATTGTGTGAGTGAGGATTTCTCTTTCATCAGGTTTGAGCGTTCTTATGCGATATTTCTTTGAAAAATCACAGGGGGTGTACTTCTCAAAATCCCAAGTGCCGCACCAGGGTTCTATGCAAAGAAATTCCGCATATGTTTCGCCTTTCGACCAGCAGACAAGAGTGTCCTGATCGGGAAAATCAATATGTATGCTCTCGCCGTTTCTGTCATCCCTGAAGGTAAGTCCCTTTGACTTGAAATCGAGGAAAATAAGCTCGTCATTATAGAAATACTTATCGTGAGAAAGCTTGAGCTCACGCTGATTTTCAAGACATGGAACATTCCCGAGAACCCTTCCGTCCTCACCCTTTATCATTGAGTAACGTGAAATCGTCTCATTTTCATCAAAAATGATGCTGTAGTTATCAAGGCGACCCGATGTGGCAAGTCCCTCGTGAGAGCCTGCAGAATAATACATATCATAGCCTGACTTGTTATCGGTTATATACTCCTGCAGAAGCTTTACGCCGTCCACGGTAAAGCGGACACGGAATTCAAAATCAAAGGGGTACTGTGCCCTCGTCTCATCATCGGAGCGAAGAAGCAAGGTTGCGCTGTTTTCGGAAAGCTCTTCAACCTCAAACTGCTTTGCCGATGCAAATCCGTGAGCCTCCATATGATATTCTTTTCCGTTAAAGGTGTATTTATCATCCTTGAGACCGCTGACTATCGGAAAAAGAACGAGAGCCTGATCTTTCCATTCTTTTCCGCCCTGCCAGAGGAATTCTCTTCCCGATTTATTCCTGATTGATGTAAGCTCTGCGCCAAAGGTCTTGATTTTAACTTCAAGCTCCGAGCTTTTGATTGTTACGATTTCCATATTCAATCACCTTAAAATGTTATTGTGTGTGTGAGTGTTTCCTTCTCTTGGGGTGCAAGAGTTCTTATGCGATATTTCTTTGAGAAGTCATCAACCTTTTTCCAGGAAAGATCGGGAGCACCTGCCCAGGGCTCAACGCAAACATACTCTGCACCAGGTCTTTTCCAGATAAGGAGTGTGTCAAAGCCGGGGAACGAGATATGAATCTGCTCTCCCGTGCGGTCGTCACGGATTGCAAGTCCTCTTGATTTTGCATCAAAGAAGATAAGTGCATCGACTGCAAAATGGTCGTCATTGAGCTTTATCTCACGCTCGCCCTTAAGAATGGGAGTGGGAACTTCACCGATAACACCACTTGGGAGAACTTCGTATTTGGAGAGGGTTTCTTCTTCATCAAAAACTGCGCTGTAATTCTCTATTCCGCCATTTATTGCAAAGCCCTCGTGAGAGCCTGCGGAATAGTACATATCGCAGTCCGATTTATTATCTGTTATAAAATCAATCTTGAGTTTACGTCCCAAAAGAGAGTATACTATGCGATATTCAAACTCAAAGGGATACTGTGCTCTTGTGAAATCATTGGATTTTAAAAGGAAAGTTGCACTTGTTTCGGACTTTTCCTCAACTTCAAATTCGGAAAGTTTTGCAAAGCCGTGCATTCCCATTTCGTATTCTTTTCCGTCAAGGACATATGTATTTGGCTTTTCGCAGTTGCGAAGGCGGCTGACTATAGGGAAAAGATTGGGGCATTGTCCGTCCCATACTTCAGGATTTCCGCACCATATATATTCTTTTCCGCTATTATCCTTTACAGACGTAAGCTCTGCACCGAGAGTTTTAATCTTAACTTCAAGTTCATTGTTTTTTATCGTGATAACAGGCATAATTCTACCTCCAAAAGCGTTTTCTTAATTGTATCACAAAGACAGAAAAAAAGGAAGTGCGTTTTGCACTTCCTTTTTGATTTTTAGTCTGCGTAGATAACTCTTATTGCACCGTCTGTGTCCTTAAACATCACATATCCGCGAACAGAAGTCTGCGGAAACTCTGTATCTACACTCTTCTTTGCGGTAAACTGACCGTGAGGCTTTATGTTCTTTACCTTCGCCTTATAATAGCAGGCGTTCACCGTGTTGTGGGTATCATCACCGAAAAGTATTCCTGCATCTACTATCTCATAGCCTGCGCTGTCATACTCAAGCATATATGCATCGCCTGATGTGTTGAGAACGGCTATCGGAAGCTTTTCGGTTACTTCAACATCCGATGATGTGATTGAAGTTGCGCCCCATACATAATAGGTGTATGTATCACCATAGCCTACAAGCTTTTCATCACGATACCAGGCTTTTGCACCTTCTACAGTTTCCGTTATCGCATCGTCATACTTTGTGTCTGTCTTTGCACTTCCGTTTACCTCGACACCTGAAACCGGGTTTCCTTCTTCTTTATAAAGAGCTACTGCACGGAGGACTCCGTTGATTATTGCATTATC
>JAFSEA010000106.1 GCA_017435965.1 Oscillospiraceae bacterium | reverse complement strand
TCTTCCGCAACCACAGGTTCTTCCGCAACCACTGGTTCTTCCGCAATCACAGGTTCTTCCGCAACCACGGGTTCTTCCGCAATCACGGGTTCTTCCGCAACCACAGGTTCTTCTGCGGCCACCGGCTCTTCAACGGGAATTGCCTGTGCTATCGGAATCTCTTCTTCAATGGGAAAGACTTCTGCTCCCGGCGGAAGATGCGCTTCAAACGCAGGTTCATTTTCATCTTTCTTTTTAAAAATACCAAGAATTTTCTTCATTTTTTACTCTCCTTCCGTTTCCTCCTCGGCAAATTCGATTTCGATGTGATCGCCGTTCTCATCATAAGCCAAAAGATTTTTCAACACTTCCTCGTCCTGTGTGTTGACTGTGATGCGGAGTTTTTGAGAATTATTATGAAGTTTCACGGACTCTACAAATGAAAGCTCACCGTCTCTCTTTGCGGCAGATATTTTTTCCTTGATTTTGAGAAGCTTTTTCTGCTCAACATTGGAGCTCTCCACAACTTCGCCTGTTTCCGCCGATTCGGGAGTGACAATTTTTGCACTATTCTCCTGCTTGGGGACAAGGCCATAAATCACACCGCCGATAATTACCATAAAGCATGCGGCAAAAGATGCTATTTTAACCCAATTATATCGCTTTGTTATGGGCACGGGAGCAAGTGCATCTGCTATTTTCTTATCGTCTATTTCGCCGATGGCTTCAAAAAGATTGGTGTTTCTCATGCATCAAATCCCCTTTCCAAAAGAAATGTCCGAAGTTTTTTCCGAATCCGATTGAGTGTTACCGACACATTGCCCTCACGCATACGGAAGCGTTTTGCTATCTCCTGCACAGGCATAGCATACCAGTATCTGCATACAAAGAGCTTGCTGTGCTCGTCTGTGAGCGTGTCGAGAAAATCATTTATTGCTTGTGCCAGCTCTTTCCGATACATCTCGCTCTCGACATCCGAATTTCCCGAAACGCACTCGGAAAGCTCATCAAGAATCGCTTCTGCTCCACCTGAGCCACGCTTTTCGGCATTATTTCTCCTGTATCTGTCAAGAGAAAGATTTCGCACAATTTTTCCGAGATATGTTGCAAGATTCTCAGGTCTTTTCGGAGGAATGGAATTCCACGCACGGAGATATGTATCATACACACATTCCTCTGTATCCTCCTCGTTTCCGAGAATATTTTTTGAAATCATCTTTATATAGCTGCCGAATTTCTCACGGGTTTTCTCTATTGCGCTCTCATCACGACGGAAATAGAGCTCTAAGATTGTCTCGTCACTCATTGCGAGATTCTTCTTCATAAACTTCCTCACCCATATACACGAAATTAAAATACAAATCTTACACGATTTTTCAAAAAAATAAAAAAATTTTTCTGCCTTTCAGTATAACATAAAAACCGCGGCATTTCAATGATGGTATCGCCTGCGGCGATATGATGCATTGCCATAATGTGCCGTAAGGCACACATCATTGGCGACAGCGTCATCATTGGCAAAGCCAACATCATTTGCCGCAGGCAAACATCATTAAAAAAACGCACCTTTGTCTGACGACAAAAGTGCGTTTTATTGGCGGAGGGAGTGGGATTCGAACCCACGCGCCCTTTCGGACAAACGGTTTTCAAGACCGCCTCGTTATGACCACTTCGATATCCCTCCGTATGTGCGAACTTCTATTACAAAGTCCGCATTAAATTGTATCAAAAATTTATGACGTTGTCAAGTATTTTTTATTCAACTGTTACTTTTGCATCGATTGGGACTATTGCAACGTAGCTGTCGCCGGGAACTACAGGAAGCTCTTTTCCGTCTTCTGTGTAATACTTGAATGCCGATGACTTGCCTTCACGCTTCCATGTGATATCTGTTGCCGTACCATTTACAAAATACTTGCCCTTGCCGCTTCCGGTCGAAGTGAAATCAAGTCTTCCTGCTTCATCGCCGCGGATAACCCAGGATTTCATATGAATTACAAACACATTCTTGAAAGCAAGCTGTGTGCCATAAAGTCCGTCTGTGTGTTTTGTTCCGTATTGACCGATGCGATAAAGTCCGCTTTCTTCGTCATATGTATATGTTCCTGTTTTGTAAGGAGAAAATACCGCGGAAATCTTTGTGGCATCGTTTCCTTCATAAACAACATCCTCGGAGAAATTATAGGCATTGCCTTTTTGCGTTGTCATTCTCGTGCCCTTTTTCTCAAACTTTGCAAGAAGCTTTTCTCCCGAGGTGAACACGCTGTGTTCATAGCCGTTGTTTTTGATTCTCGTATTATCTCTCCAATACATATCGGAGTTTGCACCCTCAATGAGATCAAAGGAAGCTATTTTCTGTGATTTGAGCTGTTCATATGCCTTGGGACTTCCTCCGATATGGACATATATCGCATCAAGGCTGTTTGCAAAGTCTATATAATAATGGCGTGATGAACGGATAGTGCCTATTTGCTCAATCCCTTCGAGATTTTCAAACACAGCGAGAAGTCTTGTTATTCCGCCCTCGGCAAGTGCCTCATAAATTATACTTGCCTTTGAAATGCCGCATTGAGGCAATGCCTTTTTTGCATTGTTTATCATTATGGCAACGGGGCGGCGAACTTCATCCTCTTTGCTCGCCACGGGAAGACCCGTGAGATGACTGCGATAGGGGCTGTCTTCCGGCACAACCTCGTCCTGTGCCTCCGTTTCACCCGGATTTTCAGAACTTTCCGGATTGACATTCGCTTCGGTGGTTTCGGTGGTTTCATCCGCTTTTGGTGCATCCTTTGCCGCTTCATTGCCACAGGCAAAAAGCGCAAACACAAGAGCAAACATCATAACATACAAAAGAATCTTTTTTAACTTCATAGCTTTGTACCTCACACATTTTCTTATCTTCATTATACCACAGAAACTTCCCGTAGTACAGAAAAATTTACACTTCGCAATCTGCCACAAGCATAAGTCCCGACCCGGTCACGCCCTCGGTGGCTATTCCAAGAGTGCAGGGAAGCGCCGCTTCACGGATACTGCAGACAGCACTTCCCGAAATCCCATAGTCCTTCTCTGTTGCATATGAGCCGCGCACCTCCCTGCCGTTCACGGTAATACACGCCCCACCGCCTTTTTCTGACCTTACAAGAAAAAACAGGCAATATATACCTGCTTTTTCAATGACCAGCTTCGACATATCCTCACAACCGAGCCATATCGGCGGTGGGTCGGACACGTACATAACATATGTATTTTTTCCTCTCTTCGGAAAGAACAATGCGGCAAAGCCGGCTTCTTTTTTGTCACCCATCCCATTCCCTCCGGATTTATAAGTCATCCTATAATATTCGGGAAAACGAAATTGTGTGAAGAAATCTCTATATGGCGATTTTCGTATATCCCATTTTGCGAAGCTCCGATATGCTTATTGTCTTCTCTCCCTCGTCACTTTCATAAAACCGGAGAAGGAACTTGTCTGCACCTTCCGAAAGAATCGTTGCGGGACAGTTTTTTCCCGTCCAGTCGTGATGAGTGTAAATGTTCTCGGGGGAAATGTTGTGTTTCTTCATAAGCGTGCGTATGAGATATGCGGCGTTTTCTTTCGTCTTTTCAAAATCGCCGTCGGAGTTTACGCAAAGCTCAATGGCAATGGAACTTTCGTTTGCGTGGGCATTTGAGGTGTGGTAGCTTTTCTCCTCATCGGGCAGATGCTGATATATCGACTTGTCATCCACCGTGTAGTGCCAGCTTGTGCGCTCGTTCAATGTCTTTATGTACTTTGCGTGGGCGAGAGCATCTGCTCCCTTATTCTTGTTCGCCGTTTCGTGCACCGTTATTCCCGTGCACGAATTCCTTGCTCCCGGGCGATTTATCCGCCCTGTTTTGATGAAGTCCTGTATAATTTCCATTAAAAATTCCTCCTTGTATTCATTTTGGACTTTTGACGGTATTATACACCCATTTCGATTTTTGGTTTTGCCAAGTTTTTGCCAAGTTTTTGCCAAATAAAAAAGAGCAGAAAAATCTGCTCTGAAATTCACGGAACGACACATAGGTCGTTCCCTACAACTATATCTGCGATTTTTATGGGCACGATGTTTCCAAGTGTTTCAAGACTCATTTCCACCTGTGCACCGATTTTTCCTGCGCTGAAAACTATGGTATCAACATCTTTGGCACTACTATGTACCGTTGTTACAAACTGCTTTTTCATCCCTATGGGTGAGCATCCGCCGTGGACATAGCCTGTGGTGGGAAGAAGATTTTTTGACTTTAACATCTCGATCGACTTTTCTCCCACGCTTGACGCTGCCTTCTTTAAATCGAGCTCCTCGGCAACGGGAACTACAAACACATAGTTTGCACCGCTTTTCCCAACGGTTACAAGGGTTTTGAAAACGCACTCCACGGGCTTTCCTATTGCCTTTGCAACCTCGGTGCCGGAGATTGCCCCGTCACTTTTATATTCATATGTCTTATAGCTTGCCTTTGCACGGTCAAGTATTCTCATAACATTGGTTTTAACCATAAAAAATCGCCTCCGTATGGTATTTTAACATATGAAGGCAGAACAAATCAATTGCTTTTTCTCCTGTTTTACATTATAATTATTCTGAGGAGGCGATTTTGTGAATTTTAATTCCTATATGTACGAAATTGTCGAAAAAGAAATACAAAAAGGTCTTGCCGACGGCAAAAAAATGCATTGCAAGGCTTTTCTTAAAAAGCGTATTATTCAAACGCTTATCTTCGGTGCACTCCTTGCCGCCGTTATATGGTGGGCAAGCTTAAGAAGGGGACTTGAGCCGATTCTGTTTCTGGGATTTCCCGTGATTATTGCATATTTTCTTGTATTATACTACACTCCCCTCACAAGTACGGCGGTGAAGCTTTGCAAAAAACGACCCGATGACAAAATTTATGAAGTACTTGATGAGGAGATGTTCGGATGTACACATTAAAAAAAGAACGCCGCATAATTCTGATTTTAATGGCAATAGCTCTTCTCGCTTTCCTTGCATTTGTCATATCTCAGCTTCTTTGCTTTGAAACCGGCTTTGAATACGAGCCATATAAAGGCGGCGTGCGGCTTGCAAACTATTATCAATCTGTTTTTGACGAGTCAACAGAGCTCACCATTCCCGACACCGTAGACGGAAAACCCGTTGTGGCAATAGGCGCAAGGGCATTCCTTGATTGCGGAAAGCTCCGATATATAAGCATTCCCGAAAGCGTTTGCGAAATAGATGCATATGCTTTTTCAGAGTGCTCCTCCCTTGTTTCAATAGAAATTCCGAAGGCTGTAACCGAAATCCGCGGCGGTGCATTTCTCGACTGCACCTCCCTTGAAAGCGTTGTTCTTCACGATAATATAACCGTCATTCACGGCGAGGCGTTTAAAAACTGCAGTTCGCTCAAGAACATCACTCTGCCGAAAAATATAACTGAAATCCGCGGCAACACCTTTGAAAATTGCGAGAGTCTCAGGGAAATTCATATCCCCGACGGTGTGTGGCGCATCGGCGGTCACGCCTTCCGCGGTTGTTCTTCTCTTGAATATGTTTATGTTCCCAAATCCGTGAAGGAAATAGGAAGCTCTGCTTTCAGGCTCTGCGGAAATCTCAACGAGATAACACTTCCTTTCAGCGCAGAAGTGAATGAACGTGCCTTCAAGGAAAGTCCAACCACCATAAATTACAGGTAAGTTCTTATGAGTAAATTTATTCATCTTTTATATGTTCCCACAATGAATTGCAATATGAGCTGCAGATATTGCTATCTGGGAGATTCCACAACAGAGCTTCAGAGCGACAAGGGATATCTTGAAACTCTCCGCTTCGCTGTTGATAAATTCCGCGAGGCAGACGTTATTCCCTTTAATATCTCTCTCCACGGCGGCGAGGTCACCACCCTTTCGCAAGGTGATTTCCGTGATATTGTTGAATACATAAGCAATTATTATGCCGATAATTCCGCCCTTCTTTCGGCAAACGGTTTTCGAGTGGGCAGACCACATATCAAAACAAATCTTTTAAGCCTTCACAAGCATATTGATGCTATCCGTGACTTTGATGTGAGTATCAGCGGAAGTCTTGATCTTCCCCTTTCTCTCCACGATAAATATCGCGTGACAAAAGACGGCAAGGGCACACTTGAAAGGATTTTAAAAAACATAGAGCTTCTCTCCTCACTATCCAATCGCAAGAAGGTATCTGCCACAATTTTTGATGAGCATTTTCGACACCTTGACGAGATTGTGGAGGATATAAAATTCCTTTCCGAAAAAACCTGCCTTGATATGAACGACTTCAATTTTATGATCGGGTTTGAGCCACAGACCGAATGTGAAGTGAAGCTCACTCCCCTTTCCGAAGAAAAACAAGTTCTTCTCTATCGCAGAATGTATGAGGAATTTATGGGCAGTAACCTTGAAAAAGGTCTCACAACCGCCTGGTTTGCCGAGTTCACACCGGCATATTGCACCAACTGCACCAACTGCGGAGAGAAATTCTTTCTCCTTGAGAAAAACGGCGATATATATTCCTGCGTCCGTGGTCAGAGCGACCGCAATTTCTTCTATGGCAATATCTTCACCGATTCCGTCACAGAAATCCTTTCCTCGGCGGCGGAGAAAATCTTCATCGCCCATAATAATTCCGGATTTGATGAAGAATGTGCCGCCTGTGAGTATCTGCATCTTTGCAAAACAGGCTGTCCCTTTGTGAAGAACATCACGGGCAGTCCGAAATCCTATACCTGCAAGCTCCAGAAGGAGATTTATAAAACACTTCCCCACGACCCAATTCCGAAAAACTTTGCATATGACTACCTCTGTGCAAATCATCCCCGCCTTGCAGACCTCCGCCATATTGAGGAATATGCGGAAAACAGTCTCCCCGACCTTATTGCAAAGGATGAAAAGCTAAAAAAGGTCTATGATGAGGATGCATTTATCCTTTTCTGCGACGGTGTGGAATATCCGCTCAAATCCCAGCTTCTCAAAACCAAACGCGATTTCATAACAATCTCAAAGGAGAGCGACATAAGAATTTATGTGAGACGTGACGTCCTTTCCGCCCTCTCCGATTACCCCGTGAACAACGCACTTTATATGATGCTTCTCTCGGGGGATATGGTTGTTTACGGCGATGAACAGAGAGAAAAGCAAGCACACGTTATGACTCATCTCATCTTCAGTCCCACTCTTGAAAAGAACATTTCCGATAAGGAAGGCTATTTCCGTGCAGATATCGGAAAGCTTCTTTCAATGTATGGCGACTCTCTTTCGGCGGAAAATGCAAACAATCTCTTCTTCACAACCTCCGCTCTCCGTGATTACCACTACACGAAGCAGAAGAACAATGCATTTTACCACATTGCCGCAATGAATCTGCCTTTCCAGAACATCGAACTCTTTTATTTTGACCCCGAAACCTTTTTATCACATATTGAGGAGTGATTGATTTGGCTATCAAACCGCGGACTTATAACGAAGCAAAGCGACTCTTTAACTGTATGTCTTTAAAGAAATATTTTGACCGGATGACCGATGATGTTGTTGAGGAGCTTTATTGTTTTCTCTCGGAAAATGAGGGCACGAACATTCGTGTTTTTCCTCATCACATCGTTTTGATTGATGCAAACCATAATCCCGTCCGAACCATAAAGTATAAAGGCGCACCAAAAGGCTTTAACTTCAAATTTATAACTCTTACCTGTAACGACTTTTTCATCACCCCATTTCCCACGACCTACGCTTCTTCCTCCTCTTCCGTTGGTGACTATGGCGGTTCTTCGGGAAATAACAATAACAATAATAACAACAATAATAACAACGGCTAAGGAGATATCATAAGATGACCTTCAATGAACTTATGGAAAGAAAGCTGTTTTACATAGGTGACACAACAAGCAGATATCCGTATCAGGTCTATGATTTGTATTTTTCCGTCTACACCTCCCGCGAACTTGCCGAAGAGGAGCTTAAAGCTTCTCCGGGCGACTATGAGGTCTTTGAAATCAAAAACAACAAGAATTTTTTTGAATTCGTTGCACAAAAACAATTTCTGCACTATGTGGTAGACGGCGAAGGAGATGTCTTTAAGGTCACTCCGCCAAAAATTTCAAATACAAATATGTCCTTTGAAAACACTTCTTCTCCCGTAAAAGCACCCGAACCCACACAAAATCCCCGGTCATATGTTGCCGAGAAAACTGTGGTTGAGGAAGAAAAAAAGGTTTCACAGGTTCAGAATACTCCAAAAATAACCTCACGCCCCATAGTTGCCGTCCTTCATTTTATCGTTGCGGGAGCAGCACTTCTTCTTGCACTTTGCGGACTTCTGGTGCAGGATATAGCTTTTGTTTCTTTCCTCGCAATGTTTATATTGCACCTTGCTTTCGGAATCTTTGCATTAAAAAAATATATGAGGGCAAGTATCGCTTCTTTTATTTCACCCTTTTTTCTTACGATTTTCATTTTTGGTGAAATAGAACAATTTGGGTCGGGAGGTAGTTCCGTTCTCTTTGTCTTTTTGATTCTTATCACCTATTTTTTATTCCGCAACAGACCTTCAAAGCATAGAAACAACCAATAAAATGAGGTATCCGATATGAAAAAAGTTCTCGTTACCGGTGCATCCCGCGGCATAGGCTATGCCATTGCAGAAGCCTTTGCAAGATGCAGCTATGAGGTTTTTGCAACCTATAACAAAACAAAAGATACTCTTTTCCCGCTTTCGGAAAAGCTTTCCGTGGAAGGCTTTATCCTCCATCCCGAATTTTGCGATGTGTCCGATGAAGAAAGTATTTCTTCTCTTCACAGTCGCATCGGGGATATTGATATTCTCATAAACAATGCAGGTATTGCAGGCTTTTCGCTCCTTTCCGACATTTCATCGGAGGACTGGGATAAGATGTTTGATACCAATTTAAAATCCGTCTTTCTCCTCTCAAAGCTCTTTTCAAAAGGTATGATAAGAAACAAATGGGGACGGATAATAAACATCTCCTCCGTTTGGGGAGTTGTGGGAGCATCCTGCGAAAGCCACTATTCCGCCGCAAAGTCGGGACTTATCGGCTTTACCCGTGCCCTTGCAAAGGAGCTTGGACCTTCGGGAATAACCGTAAACTGCATCGCCCCGGGAGTAATTGATACGGATATGAATTCACATCTTTCGGAGGAAGATATCGCCGCCCTATGCGATGAAACACCCCTCGGAAGGATAGGAAAGCCCGAGGACATCGCTCACGCCGCACTCTTCTTTGCGGAAGCCTCCTTCATAACGGGAGAAACCCTGTCTGTCGGCGGAGGATTTGGAATGTAGACATAAAAATACCTTTCAAGGCGATGTCCCTGAAAGGTATTTTATTTATTTCTTATATTTTTCTCTTTCCGTCAGGAAAAGGTTTCCGCCTACTGAATCAATCGCCACCGTGCAGGGCATATCCTCAACGGTCATACGCTTTATTGACTCACAGCCAAGCTCAAGAAAAGCTATCACATCGGCAGTCTTTATTGACTTTGCGACAAGAGCACCTGCACCGCCCACGGCGCAGAGATAAGCTGCTCCGTTTCTAACTATTGCATCACATACATTTTTATCCCTCTCGCCTTTGCCTATCATGCAAGAAAGACCAAGATCCAAAAGTCTCGGTGCGAAGCCGTCCATTCTGCTTGAAGTGGTGGGTCCGCAAGCTCCCACAGGTGCGCCGTTCTTGCCCGGAGTGGGGCCTGCATAGTAGATAATTGCACCGCGGAGCTCAAAGGGAAGCTCTTCGCCTTTATCGAGAAGCTCAAAAATTCTCTTATGTGCCGCATCGCGTGCAGTATATATAGTTCCCGAAAGGAGCACGGAATCACCTGCGCGGAGGTTTCCGAGTTCCTTTTCAAGGTCTTTTGTTAAAATTCTTTTTGTTGCCACTTTTAAAAATCCTCTCTGACTATTCTTTTTCCTCGCACGCCTTCATAAGTCTTTCCGTGACTCCGCAAGCCTTGTCGTTTGCATTGCCCACGGCATCGGAAAGAGAAAGTATGTTTGTTCTGAGGCTGTCGCTCATTCGGAGAATCTTTATATCCATACTCTCTACCTCTGTTTTAAGGGCAGAAAGGAGCTTTGTGACTGCCGCCACGGTATCACCCGTTTCTGTAAAGAGAGCATTCTTTTCCGCTTCAAACGCACGCTTTTTCTCGCAAAGTGTGCGTTCAAGCTCTGCCCTTATTCTCATGGCATTATTCTCTGCCTCCGCAACAATATCCGTTGCGCGGCTTCTTGCCGAAATCTCAATATCGGCAAGCTCTGTTTTTCTGGAAGCATATTCACGCTCCACTTCGGAAAGAGCCGCCTCACGGCTTCTGAGGATAACGTTTTCCGAAGAAAGACGCTCTGCCTCCGCTGTTTTTTCCTCAAGTGCCTTTTCAAGCTCTTCACACCTTGCACGAAGAACCGGAAGCTCCTCGTTTTCCTTTGAAAGAGCTTCTATTCTGTCGTTTGCCGCGGCGATACCTGCGGACAATGTGCGATTCTTCTCCTCTGCCTCGTGAAGACGCTCGGAAAGAGCTTCCTTTTCTTCATTGAACTTCTCGGAAGCATCTGCGATATACTTATTTACATCTTCTTTGGAAAATCCGCCGAGAAATGATTTGCGAAATACTTTCTTTTCTGTATCCATGGTCTTACCCCCAAGCTGCGGTTTTTATTTTAATGCGTTTTCAATAACCTCTGCGATGTTTTCCTTAGGTACAACGCCCACAAGCTTATCAAAAACCTCTCCGTCACGGAATACTATAAGGGTGGGAATTGACATAATTCCAAACCTTGCCGCAAGCTCACCTTCATCGTCAACGTTTACTTTATATACTCCTGCACGTCCCGAAAAATCCTCTGCCACTTCATCTATTGTGGGGGCGAGCATCATACAGGGACCGCACCAGGATGCCCAAAAATCAACAAGGGCAACACCCTTTGAAAGGGTTTCCTCAAAATTCTTTGCTGTAAGAGCCAATGCATTTGACATATTCTTTTCCTCCCATAAGTAAAATTTACATTATTGTACTATTATGTATAATAGTATATCACGTTTTATTTCGTATTACAAATATAATTTTATAAAAAATTGACGATAAAGAAAGTATATGGTAAAATATTTACAGTAATATATGAAAGGACATTTGTTTTATGCTGGTACTTGATGAATATAAACTTCGCATAGGGGCTTTGGATGCACCCATTGAGGAGCTTTATCGTGCTCTCGATATAGAAACAATCTCCGAGGAGCTTTCGGGACTTGAAAAGCAGACGGAGGCCGAGGATTTTTGGGGCGATCTTGAGAACTCCCAGGTAGTCTTAAAGCGAATTTCACGCATAAAGGAAAAAGTCGCACGCTTTGAGAAATTCAAAACAGACCTTGACGATATAAAAACTCTCTTTGAGCTTGCCGTTGAGGCCGATGACGAAGAAACTGCCGCAGAAATCGGCGAGCTTCTCACCGCCCTTGAAAACGGACTTTCCGAGGCGAGAATAGAAACTCTTCTCTCCGGCGATTATGACGGCAACAATGCCATTATGAGCTTCCAGGCAGGTGCAGGCGGCACAGAGGCACAGGACTGGGCGGAAATGCTTTACCGTATGTATACCCATTGGGCAGAAAAACGTGGTTTTTCCTATAAAATCCTGGATTTCCTCGACGGTGACGAGGCTGGACTCAAAAGTGCAAGTATTCTCATTGAAGGAGAAAATGCTTACGGCTATCTAAAGAGTGAAATGGGTGTTCATCGCCTTGTGCGAATTTCCCCCTTTGATTCATCGGGTCGTCGCCATACATCCTTTGCCGCCATTGAAATTATGCCTGAAATCACCGAGGATGTTGAAATAGAAATCCGTCCCGAGGATTTAAAGGTTGATACCTACCGTTCCGGAGGTGCCGGTGGTCAGCACGTTAATAAAACAGAGTCTGCAATACGCATCACCCATATCCCCACAGGCATTGTTGTTGCCTGCCAGAATGAGCGCAGTCAGCATCAGAACAGAGAAATTGCAATGCGTATGCTCAAATCAAAGCTCATTGAAATCAAAGAGCGTGAAAACCTCGAAAAGATTGAGGATATCAAGGGCGAGCAGAAGCTCATTGAATGGGGAAGCCAGATCCGTTCATATGTATTTATGCCCTATACCCTTGTCAAAGACCATCGCACAGGCTTTGAAAATGGTAACATCGGTGCGGTTATGGACGGCGATATCGACGGCTTCATAAACGCATACCTCACACAAAACGCAACAAAGAAATAGGGACGGCGGTTTTTATGTGGATAAAAAAGCTTTACGCCAATTTCGGAAATCTGAATAATAAAACCCTTGACCTTGCCCCCGGTCTCAATATCGTAAGCGGAAAAAACGAATCGGGAAAATCCACCTGGAGTGCCTTTATCCGCACTATGTTCTTCGGAATATCCACAAAAGAAAAGGCAAAGCAGGGCTTTATCCCCGATAAAGAAAAGTATCTGCCCTGGAACGGAAGCTCTATGTATGGCAAAATGGAGCTTTGCCGCGGTGAGGATGAAATAACAATAGAGCGCACCCCCTCAAGAAGCGGTGCTGTCCTCACAAAAGAGGAGGCTACCACCTCAAAGGGTGAGCCTGCCCCCACAGGTGAAGAACTTCTCGGCATTGCAAAGGGTGTTTATGAACGCACAGCCTTTATCGGTCAGTCCGGCATCACCATAGACGGCGACAAAGACACCGAAAAGCGCATACTCTCAATAGCCTCAAGCGGCGATGAAACAATTTCCGCAAGTGAGGTCATATCACGTCTTGAAAAAAGACGGCGCACACTCCGAGCTCCCCGTGGCGGAGGAATTATCCCCGACCTTCAAGCAGAAATATCGGCACTTTCCGATGCAATAGAGGTCTCCCGTGTAACAGAAAATGAAATTTCGGCGGCAGAAGAAAGCCTCGAGGTTACCTCAAAGCGGATAAAAGAAGTCTCCCGTGCCCTTCTCATCGCAAAAGCAGAGAGCCACCGTGCACGTCACGGAGTTATTGACGAGGCAAAACGCAATGTTCTTGATAAGGAAGAAAAGATAAAGCAGGTTTCAAGCCTCCCCACAAGAGAGGTTTATGATAATTTTATAGGAAAGAAGAGTGAGCTTGAGTCTCTCCTTCTTGATTCCGAAAAAAACAGTTTCAGTCTTCGTGAAGCGGAAGCAAAACAGATTTCCCTCAAAGAAGCCGCGGCAGAATTTCCTGCCTTTGGCGGAATGGGTGTAGACCTTGCCGAAAAAACTGCGGAGGAGGATATCGCACGTCTTGAAAATCCCCCGTCACGCAAATCGGGACTTGTTATTCTCTGCCTTGTTCTTGCATTGGCAAGCGGAGTGGCGAGTGTCCTTATCTCCCCCTTTATTGCCATTGCATCCGTTTTGTTTTTGGGCTTTTCCGCCGCATTTTTCTTCCTTTCAAAGAAGAAATGCGATAATGAAAAGTCAAATCTTGCAAGAAAATATGGCATAATCGGTTGCACTCCCTCCCACATACGCAATTCCCTTTCGGAATATATGTCACTTCTAAGTGAGCTCGAAGCTTCACAGCGAAAAGCGGAAGCTCTCCGCGAAAAGACGGCATCCGCAAAGGCTGCCGCCGATATCCGTGTGAGAGATATAAATGAGCTACTTTCACCCTTCAAGCTCTCCGCCGATGACCTTCCGGCATCACAGGAAAAAATGAAGCTTGATATGCTTTTGAGAGAGCGTGCAAATGCTGACCTTCTCTCGGCAAAAATACGCCTTGAAGCACTTCTCCAAGGTGCAGAAACCGATTCTGCATCCCTTCCCGAATATTCGCCCGAGGAAATTCCCGTGGAAAGCGAGGAGGAGCTTTCAGACCTTCTTGAAAATCTTGAGCTTCGGCGAAAGAATCTTGAGATTACCCTTGCATCTCTTCGTGAGAGACTTCGCGGTTTTAACAGAGCCGATGCCGAAAAGAAAGTTTCCGCCCTTTCCCTTGAAGAAGAAAAACAAACCTTCCTTTATGATGCTCTTTCCCTCGCAATGGATACCCTCGATGCATCCGACCGTGAGCTTAAAAGCAGATTTTCTCCCGAGGTGGAAAAGAGAGCCTCCGAAATATTTAAGGCTCTCACCGGCGGAAGCTTTGAGGTAGTCAGAGTGCTCGGCAGCGATTTTGATATGAATGTGTCGGAAAATGCGGCGTCTGTGCCGCGTGATAAGCTATATCTGTCAAGGGGTACATATGACGAGCTTTATCTCGCTTTGCGCCTTGCCCTTTGCGACACAATTCTTCCCGAGAATGAATCTCCCCCGATGATTCTTGACGATGCTCTTGTAAACTTCGACGATGAACGAACAGAGCGCACGCTCAGATATCTCAAAGAGCTTTCAGAAAAGCGGCAGATTATCCTCTTTACCTGCCACACAAGAGAAGCAAAGTTTTTTGAAGATGATGCCGAAGTAAATAAAATATCGTTATAGCAAAAGGTGCTGTAAAAGTAACTTTTTTACAAAACGGTTGACAAAATATATATTATTCAGTATAATGAACATAGAAAAAGGCAAGACCTCAAACGGTTATGCCAAGAATTAGCTAAAAGATAGCCCTGACTTGGTCGGTGGGGGCTATCTTACTTTTTTTGTAAGTGCTATCGAGAACACAATAATTAAAAATATAATTCTTAATATGTATTTTCCCATAACAACCACCTCCTATCCTGACTATAAGTACAGGAATAAGGTGGCATAACCGCCCGGCTTTTACACTGTTTTCAGTCTTACCTTTTGCCGGATTTCTCCGGCAAAAACATTATATATTATATTTTATATCGTTTCAACATTTTTGCAAAAACTACGCTGTGTATTATGAATTTTTATTGTTTTGACTTTTTTCCTTTTTCATTCTGTCGCGGTATTCGGCTGTGGCGCAGAAAAGGACATCGCCGGAGGAATTGAGAGCTGTCTCTAAAGAATCCTGCACAACGCCGATTATAAATCCGATTGCTACCACCTGCATGGCTATATCCTGACCGATTCCGAGAAGTGAGCACGCCATGGGAATAAGAAGAAGTGAGCCGCCTGCAACGCCTGATGCTCCGCAAGCTCCGAGGGTTGCAACAAAGCTGAGTATTATCGCAGTGAAGAAGTTTACCGAAACGCCCTGGGAAAAAGCAGCGGCAAGAGACATAATCGTTATGGTTATTGCGGCACCGTCCATATTTATGGTCGCACCAAGAGGTATTGCAACCGAATAGTATTCTCTCTCCAAGCCCAGCTTTTCGCAAAGGCTCATATTAACAGGGATATTTGCGGCAGAGCTGCGGGTAAAGAATGCAGTTATTCCCGACTCACGGAGACAACGGAAAATAAGGGGGAAGGGATTCCTGCGAAGAGCTACTCCAACAATAAGGGCATTCACAAACAGAGCAACTGTGAGCATACATCCCACAAGAACGAGAAGAAGCTTTCCATACTGGGTAAATATTTCAAGTCCGTTTTCATTAACAGTTGTGAAAACAAGCCCCATAATTCCGAGGGGTGCAAGTCTTATGACCCAACCCACAACCTTTGAAACTGCATCGGATATATCGGAAAGGACTTTCTTTGTTCCGTCTGTTGCACCTTTTCGGAGAGCAAGCCCCAATATCACCGCCCAGGTGAGGATTCCCACATAGTTTGCGCTCATAAGTGCGGAGATGGGGTTTTGCACCATATTGGTAAGAAGAGTTCTGAAAACCTCAAGAAGTCCTGCAGGAGGAGCAAGCTCCATATCCGGCGTAACTGTCAGCGGTAATTTTACCGGGAAAGCGAAGCTGAATATAACTGCAACCGCGGCGGCGAGGAAGGTTGAGAGCATATAGAAGAATATTACTGTGCGAAATCTTTTGCCTATGCCCTGCCCTGCACTCGAAAGTGAAGCTATTACAAGGACAAAAACAAGAATCGGTGCAATAGCTTTGAGTGCACCTACGAATATTTCTCCAAAGAGTTTAATAAATGAAGCCTCGGGTACCCACAAACCAAGGCAAGCACCTATAATAAGACCTATTGCAATCTGAGCCACCAGCGGTATGTTTTTGTAAATTCTTAAAAGCTTTCCCATCCTGAAATATCCCTTTCCTTATGAAATTGACTGATTTTAGTTTTTTGTATTATAGTTATAGTATACATAATTTTATATGCATTTGCAACAAGAAAGTAGAGAACGACCTGCGTGTCGTTCCCTGCGGTGGGTTGTTTTTTCTTGCGTTATGGTGTCGGATATGCTATAATTATGGCGGCACAGCTTCTGTGCTGAGGCTACCACATACGGTAGGCGGTTAATCTTGCCCTCGAAAGGGGGCGATGCAATGGAGTACATAGCTTTAATTTTAATTGTTGTTTTTTATACTATCGTTGCAATAAAAAAGAATTAGCCGCCCAAGCGACCAAACTTAGCGGCTAAATCTTTTAGATTTACACTTTGTGAGGGCTAACCGTCTGCCGGTAGCCTCTTTCTGTTTTTATTGTATCTCATTGTAACGTTTTTGTCAATGGGATTTTTTTGTTATTGTGAAATATGGCAAGAAAGTAGAGAACGACCGATTGTCGTTCCCTACGGTGGTTCTTATGAGGAAATAACAAAACCGGCAGGTCTTTCGACCTGCCGGAAACAGTTTATACTATTTTTTCGCTAATACCAATTAGATATTAGAGCTCGTAACCATCGATGAAGGAGAAGATACGTACGATCTGGCCTTCGTCAACTTCGATGATAGCGTTACCAATACCTGCTTCGAGAGCATCGGACTGGCGTGTAGAAACCTTAGTGATAACTTCGCCAACAAATGCATCATCGTCGATACCGATTA
>JAFSEA010000105.1 GCA_017435965.1 Oscillospiraceae bacterium | reverse complement strand
TGCAATATTCAAAGACACTTCATCCGATGTTCTGCGCAGTGATGGTAAACCATACAAATGCTGAATTAATACCATTTTAAAAAGAACAACGGGATCTATGCTTGGTCTTCCGTTATCCTCACAATACAGTTCTTCCACAATCTCATATATTTTTGAAAAATCTACCGCTCCACTTATTTGTCTTAACAAATGATCTTGCGGAACCAAGTCCTCTATGCTTATCATCTCTACTTGATATCTGTTTTCGTATCCTTTTTGCATCATCTTTCATCACCTATATTATTATACCATAAAATGATGAAAAAGCCCAGCTCTCGCTGGACTTTTTCAACAGTCTGGCATCAATCTTATGTCAAGATTGATGTTTTTTGAATGAAACGCCCCATGCAAAACATTAAGTTGCTTGCGCTAATGAAATCACCAATGCTTCATATTTACCACAAGGCAAATATTGAAAAGAAAACTCTGTTATGCTATAATTTTTTAGTAAATACCTTGCCGAATAGCAAAAAGGAGATGTTTATTATGAGCAGAAAAATAGCAATCATCGGCGGTGGCGGAAAAATCACCTCTGCCGTTATATTTGAGCTTCTGAACCGTGACAAAACCACGGATTTTGAATTTGCTCTCTTTGGAAGAACCGCAAGCAAAATCCACAATACCATAGAAATATCCAACCGTTTTAATTCGGGAAACGGAAAGGTATACAACGCCGAAACTCTTGAAAATGCACTTGCCGGGGCAGAGCTTGTTCTCTACTGTGCTTCATATGGTCTTGAACCCTATGGCGAATACAAAGCAATGGGAGTCTCTCACGGTGCTTACATAATGGGCATTGCCGAAAAGATAAAGGAAATATGCCCGAATGCCTGGCTTCTTGCAGTAACAAATCCACCCGATATTCCGCTTATGGCGGCAGGTATGAAGTTCGGACTCAAAAAACTTATCGGTCTTTGCAATGCAACGAGCTTTACAAGAAAAGTTGTTTCCGCATTCATGGGCTATGAAGAATCCGAGCTTTTCCCCATGGATATCGGCGTAAACCACGAGCTTTGGTTATATGACATGATCTACAAAAACGAGAGTGTGTATGACAATGTACGCTCTGCCCTTCTTCAAAGCTACTCTCCCGACAAGGTCAAGGGCGATTTCCACGAGTCCTTCCCCGAATGGCGTGAGGGCTTTGTAAATAACGTTGCGATTCTCAAAGAAACAGGCTATCTCCACGGCCCGGTCGGCGGTTGTGCCCGTTTCTCAAACCTCCCCTTCACGGGAATGGGAAAGCTTATGAAACGTCCGAGCTATGAGGACTTTGAAAAGTGCCTGAATCCCGAGCTTTCAAACGACGAAATTCTTCGTGTAACAAGGCGTTGTGCCGCAGAATTCCCCATATACATTGCCGATATAATCGCATCTGCACTTTCCGGTGACGGCAAAAAGCACTCCATACTCACAGAGAACTGCGGTGCTGTCCCCTCGCTTCCCGATGATGCTTTCATTCAGCTCACCTGTGGAATAACCAAAGACGAAATAATCCGCCCCACCCCCGAGCTTCCGGAATTTATCAAAGCAACGCTTACATCGAGAGTTCTTCAAAATCACATTCTTGCAAAGGCGCTTGCGGAACAAGACGAAAAGCTCTTAAAACAATCACTCCTCACCTTCCCCGAAAGAGTCCCCTTTGACAAGCTCGATGAAATAATCGCTTCAAACAACACAGAGCCCTATATTTCACTTAATTAGACTTTTGTAATTATGTGAAACGAAAGGACACAAACTGTCACTATTCCCTTTTTGCCCAAAATGTGGTATACTTATTTCATTATCAAGTATCATGGAGGTGCGTTTATGAAAAAACTTATTTCATTTATCGTTATTCTTTGTATGATGGTATCTCTTCTTCCCGTTTTTGCAGATGATTCCCTTATGACGAGAGACCAGCTTGTGGAGAATTATGAGGCGGTGGAAACTGCCATCAAAAACTCCAAGGGGCAATACGGTTATGCCTCAAGCGGTGATTCCTCCACCCTTTCCTGGGCGGCATCGTATATGATGGAATCTTACTACCACATTTATGAGGTTACTAAAAATACGAAATACTTAAAATCCCTGGGTGAGCAATTTGAGGAGGCACTCCGCAACCTCAATTATGATTATGGCGAAACCCGTCCCGGTTGGGATGCACCAAACTACTCGGTAAAGCGGGTAACTGCCGCAAATTCGGAATTCAATGGCACACTTTCCGCCGAAAATCCGAATTCGCAAACCGGTGACGGATGGAAAATAAAATCCGTTTCCGATTCTTCAAACGTTAAGATTGAAGCCACCTGCGGTGTGAGCAACAGCAAAGGACTTCACCTTACTGCAGGAGGCGGAAAGGCACAGGGAATTCTTCACTTCTTCCCCACATACGCCGCAAATGCCATATATCAGGTTAATTTTTCAGCAAAAGGCGATGCAGATTTTCGCTTGTATCTTTTAAATAACAACACGAACGAAGTTATTCCGACCCTTGACGGAAGAGATTATATCCCCGTAAACGTTTCTGCCACAAGCTGGAAGACTTTCACGCTCCGTTTCCGTGTTCCCGATGATGGTTCTCTCCTTTCCTTGCATTTTGAGATTCCCGAAACCTGCGAAAGCGGCGACATCTATCTTGACAATGCATCATTCAAGCAAGCGGCACAGTTCCAGGTTCACGACACAATGGTGCTTGCCACAGGTGCAAAGTTTGCTCTCGCAGTTCACAGAGATGAAAAGCTTGCCGCAAAGATGTTTGACAATAAACGCACCTACAAGGACGTTGCAGACGAGTTTCTTCCGATGATTGAGCTTCTTGTTGAAAAGTGGGCTCCCTATTGGCGTGAGGTGGACGAGGACAAAGGCGTATATGTATGGCCGAAGGACGATTCCTCCTCTTATGCCGACAACACGCTTCCCCACAACCAATACATAAAGATGGCGTGTGTTATGATGCCGCTTTATGAGATTACCGGCAAAGCGGAATATCTTGAGAAATCGGAACGTATGCTCCGATTCTTCAAGAGCAAAATAACAACTGTCGGCGAAGGTGAAGATGCGTATTTCCGCTGGAATTATTATGACCCTGCTTTCTCAACAGACTATCTCAGCGCAAGTCCCGAAGACATTTCCCACGGTTGTCTTGAACTTGATGCGGCAATTATGGGATATGAATATGGACTTGTATTTGACGAATCCGATATGAAGAAGTTTGCAAACGCATTCGTCAAGATGCTCTGGGACGGAAATTTTGAAAATCCCGTTCTTTATAACAATCTCGTAGACAATCCTGCAGCCTCTAACTATCACAAAGCAATGACTTCGGATTCAAACGTCCGTGACTGGGCAAGACTCGGAAAATGGAATCGTGATATTCCCGTTGCAATAGTAAATTATATGCAAAACCACAGCCCCAAAAGCGGACATCCCACAAAGATGCTTGCTTATGCCTATGCACTTCCTTATATCTACAATCCGCTGATCTGGACATATATTGACGGCAATATCAACAATGCCGTTCAGGTCGAAGGAAACGAAGAGCCAGTTTCTGCAACGATTTGCGCAAATGACGGTGTTGACGAAAAAGTACTCGAAGCTACCACCTGGACAGTTACAAAAGATGGTGAACCTTTCGCATCCGATACAGGCAAAACTTTTACCTTCACACCTGACGGACAAGGAGCTTATCAGGTTTCTGCCTCGACCCTTACATTTACCGCAAAAGCTTCATTGACCGTAACAACCATTTCCGGCGGTGGCGGTGACGAAGATGACGAAGGTGACAATGAAGATCCCGAAGACACACCCTCCGGTGGCGGTTCATCCGGTGGCGGTTCATCCGGTGGTGGTTCATCCGGTGGCGGTGGCTCATCCGGCGGTGGTGGCTCATCCGGTGGTGGCGGTTCATCCGGTGGCGGCGGTTCGTCCGGCGGTGGTGGCTCATCCGGTGGCGGTGGTTCGTCCGGTGGCGGTGGCGGAGTTTCCTCTGCTCCTTCCAAAACTCCCGAAAAGGAAGAAGAAAAACCCTCCGATGAAGAAATCAAGCCTTCACCAATCACTCCCCAAAAGCAGTTTAATGATGTAAAAGAAAACGACTGGTATCACGAGGCTGTAAACCATTCCATTGAAAAAGGATATATGAACGGTGTCAGCGATACCGACTTTGACCCACAAGGTAATATGACCCGTGCAATGCTTGCAAAGGTTCTTCACAATATGGAGAAAAATCCAACCCACAATGCAGAAAATAAATTCTCCGACATAAAAGACGGAGAATGGTACACAGAAGCGGTTTTGTGGGCGTCTGAACAAGGTATCGTAACAGGTTACGGCAACGGAAACTACGGTGCAAACGATAACATAACCCGTGAACAGCTTGCCGTTATGCTCTGGAGATATTCCGACAGTCCGAAATCCGATTGCGAACTTACCTTTGACGATGCAGAAAAGATAAGCCCCTGGGCACTTGATGCCATGCGCTGGGCGGTTGAGAAAGGTATTCTCAACGGAAAGAGCGCAAAAATCCTCTCTCCCGAAACCTTTGCAACGAGAGCAGAAGTAGCGCAGATGCTTATGAACTTCTCGGAAGCATTTTCTGAATAAAAGTAACAACCCCTTCGCCGAAATTTCGGCGAAGGGGTTTCAGACTGTCGAAAAAGGTGCGAGACCACAAGCGAAGAAACATATGCAGGGAACGACAACCGGTCGTTCCGTCTCGGATTTTGACAAAACCTGATTTTCAGAAAGACGCATAGTTTTTGCAAAAGTCCTTGAAACATCGAG
>JAFSEA010000104.1 GCA_017435965.1 Oscillospiraceae bacterium | reverse complement strand
TATATTTCATAAAAAATTGGTGTCGGAAATGGTGTCAGGCGTGATATGATAAAAAGAGTTTGACACACAACTTAAAAACAAAATCAAATTAAAAGTCTACTTTAATTCGATAGTGATCGACTTGGATAAATGAAAATATGGTGTATAATTGTAACTGATAAGGGGGGGTGCTATGAATGATTATATTTTTGGTAAAAAAATTTATAAAATGCGCACCAATGCAAAGTTGTCACAGAGCCAGCTTGCAGAGATGCTTGGTGTTTCTAATAAAGCCGTTTCAAAATGGGAAAACGGAAGTGCAAAACCGCATGTTGATATGATAAAGAAACTTGCGGCAGTATTCAATATGTCAGTTGACGAATTGCTCTCTTTAGAAGTGAATAATAAAGAGATTCAAATTACAAAAATTGTAATCACCGGTGGTCCGTGTGCTGGTAAAACTACAGCAATGAGTTGGATACAAAATGCATTCACAGAGCTTGGTTATTATGTGGTATTTATCCCCGAAACAGCAACAGAACTCATTACTGCAGGGATTGCGCCTTGGACATTAAATAGTAACCTTGATTATCAGATATGTCAGATAAAGTTGCAGCTTGAAAAGGAAAAAATCTATCGCAATGGTGCACAAAGTGTATTTAATTATGATAAGGTTTTAATTGTCTGTGACAGAGGAACAATGGATAACAAAGCATATATGTCCGACTTGGAATTTTCACAAGCAATGACAAAGCTTAAACTAAACGAAACCGAGTTGAGAGATGAATATGATGCTGTGTTCCATTTGGTAACTGCCGCAAAAGGGGCTGAAGAGTTTTATACTCTTTCTAATAATCAAGCGAGAACGGAAACTGTAGAAGAGGCTGCTGCGATGGATGATAAACTCATTGCTGCATGGACAGGACATCCCCACTTAAGAGTTATTGATAATAGTATGGGCTTTGAGGATAAAATGAAAAAGCTGATTTCGGAAATCTCTGCTTTCTTAGGCGAACCGGAACCATATGAAATAGAACGAAAATTCCTGATTGAATATCCGGATATAAAGCTTTTGGAAACAATTCCTAATTGCCGCAAAGTCGAAATTATACAGACATATCTTAACTCCACTCTTAATGAAGAGGAACGTGTACGCCAACGTGGCGAAAATGGCAATTACATATATTTTAAAACAATAAAACGAACAATTTCCGGTACTAAACGAGTAGAAATTGAAACAAGGCTCTCAAAAGATGAATATCTTACCTTGCTAATGAATTCTGATACAAGCAAAAAACAAATTCGTAAAAATAGATATTGCTTGACTTATGATAATCAGTACTTCGAGATTGATGTTTATCCCTTCTGGAGTGACAGAGCAATTGCAGAGATAGAACTATGCGAAGAAAATACAGCGATAAAATTTCCCGATTATATAAAAGTGATAAAAGAAGTTACAGATGATGAAAACTATAAGAATTCAGCTTTAGCAACCCTTTGATAAAAGGAGATTGATATGAAAACTACAAGAAACTTGTGCGTCATGGCTCTTGGAATTGCCTTGTTTGTAGTGCTTACAATGTGTCTGCAAGTACCGGTGTTTGAAAACTATTATTTGTGCCTCGGATATGTTGTTATGGCGATGTATTGCTATTCGCTCGGCCCGATAAAAGGTGCAGCGGTTGGTTTTTTTGGAGTTGTTCTGTATTGCCTGCTCACGAGCGGGTTAAGAGGTATGCCGGGCTGGGCAGTTGGAAACATTGTGATTGGAACAGCATTAGGATTAACTTGTAAAGCTACAGAGGGTATGAAGAGCAAATTAATCAGACATATCATAATCTGTTGCTCAATTATTATCTCAACTGCTATTGCGATGCTTGGCGTAAAGTCAATAATAGAATGTTTTTTATACGCACAACCATTCCTTTTGAGAACCGCAAACAATATATACGCTTTTATAGCAGATGTAGTTGTTTTGATGATTAGCATACCAATATGCTATAAGCTACACCCTCTTGCTGAAAAAACGTGCAAAATGAAAGAGAAAAATGGAATAATGATAGATACAGAAATGACAAATAAGGCAATGGAAATTGTAAGAAAAGCACGTAAGAGGCAGTCAGGTGAAAGCGGGCTGTCGCGCATGGTTCATCCGAGCTCTGTTGCTTTGCAGATGAAGGATGAAAACACTAGGGTTGTTGCTCTTTTACACGATGTTGTAGAAAATACCGATATTACATTTGAGGATCTGCGAAAGGAAGGGGTTTCAGAACAAGTAATCGAGGCATTGAAAGCTTTGGTCTTTGATGAAACAGCTCCTTTAGAACACCCTGATAAGTTTTATAATTTTTATAATAAATTAAGCGAAGACGAAAAAAGAAAACACAGAAGAAGCGAATATATGGACAGACTCTTGAAAAATGATATTGCAAGCATTGTTAAATTATGTGAATTGGAGCAGAATCGTCGCATCACAAGACTTGATGAAATTACAGATAAAGACAGAACAGAGGAATACTACGAATGGATTCGTTTAAAAAGAGCGAATATAAAAAGACACGGTAATCACAATTATGATGAAATATTCCCCATACACTCATGGAACCGACACCATTTAGGCAGAGTTGTGATTTTTTTTGAGGGAGTATTAAGGGGTGTTTTCAGACCCGAAAACAAGTATGATGCCGTAAATCAATATGAGCAGCTAAAAAGTATATTTGAAGCAAGTGTGCTATTCGAAAAAATGAATATCGACGAAGGGAGCAGATGGGTTTCTTACCTTTGGTGCAGTAAGCCTACGTCTGACAGCGGGTATAGTTGCTTCAAGTCTGACAACGGAGCGATTTCTCTCGAATTCGATAATGTAGATGATTTTGATCCGTTTAACTGTACTGCAGACGAGGAAGAATGGATTACACACACCTGTCTTTCAAATGTTGAAGAAGGATTTATTAATGATATAGTGAGTGCACTTGAAACCTATTTTGGTTTCAAGGTGTTCTACCGTGTAAAAAGTAATAACTGTGATTTCCCGACTATCATTTTTTCTGATGCTGAAATTGGGGAGAATGAGAAATGATGACATGATTGAGATAAATGAAAAGGTCTTCGCATTTCGGGGACAGGCTTTTGGAGAATAATTATATGAGCAAAACATTTTTTATTGCTGATACTCATTTCGGAGAGGATAACATCCGTAGATACGAAAACAGACAGTTTGAGTCGACAGAAGAAATGGATGCTGCTCTTATCAAGAAGTGGAACTCAGTTGTGACAAGTGAAGATGAGGTCTATATTCTGGGCGACTTTGGTGCAGAAAAACGAGAAGCAAAAGTTTTATCTGCGCTTAACGGTACAAAGTATCTTGTTAAAGGAAATCACGATGTGTGTTCTAACAAGCATTACAGAGACGCAGGCTTTGACGAGGTTTACGATATGCCAGTTCTTTATAATGGTTTTTGGATTCTGTCCCACGAAGCTATTTATATAAACAGCAATATGCCGTATGCAAATCTTTTCGGTCATGTACATAACAGTCCTATCGTAAAAGATTATAGCTCACAGCATTTCTGTGTTTCGGTGGAAAGAATTGAATATAAGCCGATAAGCTTTGATGAGATTAAAAGAAAAATAAAGGAAGCAAGCAACGTTTGATTGCATATTCTTTTGAAGGCATAAAAGCAGTACCGCAAAAGCTTCTTGGACATGAATTTATTCAAGTTATAATGGATAAGTACGTACGCGTTACTGATGATTCATTGAGAAAAATAATCAAGATAAAAATGGTGTCAAATTGGTGTCAAGTCAATTTGAAAACCCTTGAAAATAAAGGAGATTTGAAACAAATGAAATTAGGTATAGTAGGACTTCCCAATGTTGGGAAGAGTACGCTTTTTAATGCGATAACAAATGCGGGGGCGGAGGCTGCAAACTATCCCTTCTGCACCATTGAACCGAATGTGGGAACGGTTACTGTGCCCGATGAGAGAGTTGACAAGCTCTCCGAGCTTTACAACACCAAAAAGACAACATATGCAACTGTTGAGTTTGTTGATATTGCAGGCCTTGTAAAGGGTGCGGCATCGGGAGAAGGTTTAGGTAATAAGTTTCTCTCCCATATCCGTGCTGTTGATGCAATTGTTCACGTTGTCCGTTGCTTTGCCGATGATAATATAGTTCACGTTGAAGGTGGAATTGACCCCATCCGTGACGTTGACACAATCAACTATGAGCTTATTCTTTCGGATATTGAAATGCTCGACAGAAGACTTGACAAGACACGCAAGGCGGCAAAGGGCGATAAGGGACTTCTTAAAGAGGTTGAGCTTTTGGAGAGACTCTCTGAGCATCTCGGAAATGGCAAGTGTGCAAGAAGCTTTGAGGCAGATGAGGAAGAGGCAGAGGTTATAGGCACGATTGAGCTTCTTACCGCAAAACCTGTTATTTATGCCGCAAATATGTCGGAGGATGATTTTGTTTCCGGCTTTGAAGGAAATGAATATTTTACAAAGCTCAAAGCTTTTGCGGAGGGAGAAGGTTCACAGATACTTCCCATTTGTGCAAAGCTTGAGGAAGAGATTATGGAGCTTCCCGAGGATGAGAGAGAAATGTTCCTTTCGGAGCTCGGACTTCAGCAGTCGGGACTTGACCGTATGATTCAGGTCTGTTATGCGCTTCTCGGTCTTATATCCTACCTCACGGCGGGAGAGCCTGAAGTAAGGGCGTGGACGATAACAAAAGGAATGCGTGCACCTCAGGCGGCAGGTAAGATTCACACAGACTTTGAACGTGGATTTATTCGTGCCGAGGTTATAAGATATGAAGACCTCATCGAGTGCGGCTCGACTGCAGTCGCAAGAGAAAAGGGACTTATGCGAAGTGAAGGTAAGGAATATGTCGTTGAAGACGGCGATGTTATTCTTTTCAGATTTAATGTATAATTTGAATATTAAAAGCACTTTCGGGCTAAAATATGCTCGGAGGTGCTTTTTAAATTGAAAAAAGAATCAAAATTTTTAAAGAAACTTGTTCAGAACGGATTTTACATTGTCTTATTCCTGTGCATATCCGCAATCGGAATTTCGGGATATGTGATGTATGTTTCAAGAAACGCTGCAGAAGAAGTTAAGGAAGGGCTTGATATAGAAAGCTCTCTGAATATTCCTTTCCCTACGGCGGATGAGGAAATATACAAAACGATGCAGGAAGAAGTTCCCGTTGAGATTGAAGATGATGTCGAAGAAAAAGAAGAGCCTGCACCTGTGGAAGAGAAAGAGGTAAAACAGGAAGCTAAGGAAGAAAAAACTGAAAAGGCTTCTGAGAAAAAGCCTGTTACAGAGCCCGTGGCAGTAGTTGAAGAAAAAGAAGTTGTGTACACAATGGCTTTGTCAGGAGCGATAACTGCACCGTTTTCAGGGGATGAGCTTGTGAAAAGCAGAACTCTTGATGATTGGCGCATACATTCCGGCGTGGATATAAAGGGAGAGTTCGGAACAGATGTCCTTGCAATTTCCGATGGCACGGTAAAAAGTGTTGCCACAGACAGTATGATGGGAAATACTGTTACGGTGGAGCATAAGGATGGTCTCACAAGCATCTATGCAAATCTTGCAGATGACATAAAACTCAAGGCGGGGGACAATGTCAAAGGTGGGGATGTTGTGGGAAAAGTCGGCAACAGTGCGTTGGCGGAGTGCATGGAAGAAGCACATCTTCATCTTGAAGTCAAGAAAGACGGAAAAAACATAGATCCACTTTCATTATTCCCCGGCGGAGAAGAATAAAGTTGGCAAAAATCCGGCAAAAACTTGGCAAAAGTAAAAATAAAAACAGTGTTATAATACGGACGATGCAAAAAGGCACACATGAGAAATCGTGGGTGTCTTTATCATTTGCAGGAAAGGAGGTGTGAGAAAGCATGGCAAAAGAGAAAAACACAATAAAACGCGAGATGGCAAAAATCGTGCGCAAAAAGCTTCCGTCATCTTACGCAGAAGCCTTTGACTTTGGCGAGGATGGAAAGGGAAGCGTGACCGTCTTGCGGGCAATTGCCCTTGCTCAGGTGAAGAAAAGTCTTGAAGGAGACCTTCGTGCCACGGAGTTTATCGAAAAACTTCTTTGTTCCGAAGAAGAGAGCGTTGAAAATGAAAATTTTGATGTTGTTGTGAAGGTTGTCGGCGAAGAAAATGGAGCTTAGTATAACGAAACGACAAAAGGCATTTATCAATGCATCTTCCGGAGAGGTTCTTTTCGGCGGTGCTGCAGGTGGAGGCAAGTCCTACGGACAGCTTGTTGATGCACTTCTTTTTGCTCTCAAGTTTCCGGGATCAAAACAGCTGATACTTCGTCGTACTTTACCTGAACTTGACAAATCCCTGGTGAGATGCGCTTTGGAACTTTATCCGAGGAATATCTTTACCTACAAGGCATCAAAGCACGAGGGATATTTCAGAAACGGGTCGATAATTGATTTTGGCTATTGTGATTCTGAAAACGATGTTTATCGGTATCAGTCTGCGGAATACGATGTGATTCGTTTTGATGAGCTGACTCATTTCACAGAGCAGATGTATGTGTATCTCATATCACGCGTGCGCGGAGTGAACGCATACCCGAAGCAGATAAAAAGCTCAACAAATCCCGGAGGAGTCGGGCATACCTGGGTTAAAAGAAGGTTTATAGACATAGGACCTCCCGATGTCGAGCACGAGGGGAAAATATTCATACCGAGCCTTGTGACAGATAATACTTTTCTTATGAAGAATGACCCGGAGTACATAGAACGACTGAAAAGACTTTCAAAAAAAGACAGGGAAGCTCTCCTTTTTGGCAATTGGGATATATTTGAAGGTCAGTATTTTACCGAGTGGAACAGAAAGGTTCACGTGATTTCGCCTTTTGAAATACCGAAAGAGTGGCGGAGATATTTTGTTATGGACTACGGTCTTGATATGCTTGCCGGATATTGGATTGCGGTAGATACATATGGACGTGCGTACGTGTATCGTGAAATTTATGAAAGCGGACTTATAATTTCGGAAGCGGCAAGAAAAATCCGTGAAGCAACGGATAAAGAGGTCTATGCATATATTGCACCTCCTGATCTCTGGAACAGAAGGCAGGACACAGGTAAGAGTGCGGCAAGAATATTTGCTGAAAACGGAGTTCCGGTGATTGCGGCAAAAAATGAACGTGTGCAGGGGTGGTATAACCTTAAAGAATGGCTTGCGCCTTTCAGGGATGAAACGGGGAAAATGTGCGCTTCTCTCCGTATATTCTCTAATTGCGTGAATCTGATAAGGACACTGCCTGCCCTCAACATTGATTCAAAAAATCCAAATGATGTTGCAAACACGCCACATGAGCTTACCCATGCTCCTGATGCGATAAGATATTTTGTGGCAGGAAGACCTGTGCCTGCGGCGGTGCAGAAAGAAGAAATAACGGATGCTCCTGAGTTTGACAGGCAGATTGAAGATTTGCTTGAATTTAATTGAAGAAAGAAGTAAATACAGAAGTTGGTGATGTTATGGTAAAAAACGGAGTTTCAAAAGAGCTTATAAACAAAATATATGTGAAAAAATACAAGAGTTTTCGCGGCGTGGACTTTTCAAGAGATGCCTCGATGGTTGATGATCAACATTCTCCGGAGGCGATAAATCTAATATCCGATATATCAGGATTTCCTGAAAAGCGTGTTGGTTGGAGAAATGTAATAAGCTTTGACGGAAGGATAAACGGAATATTTTCCTTTGGCGGCGATGAAGGGAAATGTACCATAGTTCATTCGGGAAAGAAGTTTTATAAGCTTTCGGAAAACGGAGAGACGGAACTTCTCTTTGAAAATGCAGCAGACGAAAAATCCGTTGCAAAGTATTTCAAAGGAAAGCTTTGTATACTCACGGGAAGTGAGTATCTTATCTTTGACGGAGAAAAATGTATCGGTGCGGGAGATGTTGAGGAACGCTACGTTCCGATAACACTTATGTCACGTGAAACTATGAGAATAGGCTCGTTGCAACTTTCCTCAGATGCGACTTTTAAGGAATGGGATACAAATGGTACATTTGAAAATTCCGACGGAAGTTCGGTCGCTTATGGCACGGCACCTGAAAATGTTGCGATAAATCTCATATCTCCGAGGCGAAAGAACCATTTTGAATTGGCAAAGAGTGGTATTGTCGTGTTTGCTCTGGATTCGGAAATAGACAGAAATAGCAGAGTGATAATGCGATATATACCAACGGGCGAGATACTTTTTGATGTTACATTTGCCGGTGAACAAGGCGTGCAGAGATACAATTATACAGATGAAGGGGTAAATCGGGAGATTCTAAATGAATATACTTACAGTTCATCACATACCCCCGTGCAGGTATGCATAGGCAATTCCGAAAGAAATAACTGTGGATTTGTGGCTTGCAGTCCAAAGACTACGGCGATTACCGGATATTATCACATCGCAGGTGTTGATGATTTTTCGATTGAGTATTCTCATACCACGGAAGGACATTCAAGTCGCATAAACAAATGCACTGTTATGGATGTTTTTGAAAATCGCATATTCTTTTCGGGAAATCCCGATTATCCAAACGCTGACTGGTATTCCGGAGTGAATGATCCGCTGTACATACCCGATACAAACTACACGGAGATAGGTGTGGATTCCTGTGGAATACGCGGATATCTTCGCACGGGAAGTGAACAGGCGATACTCAAAGGTGACGGCGAAGATGCAACGGTATATATGCGTTCGGGTTCTGCAGAAAGTGACGGAGAAATCATATTTCCGATACGTCAGGGGACTTCCGGAATTGGTGCTGTGGGAAGATTTGCGATATGCACATTTCTGGATGATCCGCTGTATCTCACGCGAAACGGAGTGTATGCAATAGCTTTGCAGGATATATCAAGAGAAAGAGCTCTCAGCCTTCGCTCTACAAGGATAAACAAAAGACTTCTGACACACGCAGAGTTGTCTTCGGCGGTTATGTGTGAATGGAACGGATATATGCTTCTTTGTGTTGATGATGTTGCATATGTGGCAGATGCAGGACAAAAACAGTATGTTGGAAATGACACGGGAAGCTATGAATATGAATGGTATTATTGGACAAATATCCCTGCGAGAGTTATGGCGGAAATACGCGGTGAGCTGTTCTTTGGCACAGAGGATGGAAGAGTTTGCAAGTTCAGTACAGATATGAAAGATTCAAAAGGAGAAATTCCGGATGAGGCATATTCCGATGATGGCAAGGCGATTGTTGCACAATGGGCAACAAACCTCTCTGATGACGGCGACTTTATGCAGGAAAAGACACTTGTCAAAAAAGGATCCGGCATACTCCTCAAGGACAACAAGCCGTCCGGCGTTTCCGTAATTGTGCGCACGGAAACGGGATTTGAGCGTGAGGTAGCTTCAAAGGAAGACGGGATGTATAACAGTAAGAACGCATCCTATATAATGGTGCCGCTGAATTCAAAAGTAAAGAACTACGGCGCTATCCAAATAATATGTAAAAATGATAAACCAAATCAGGCTTTTGGAATAGGCGGAATTGTTCGCAGATATTTCAAAGGCAAAGTAAAAAAATGAGAAAGGATGAAAATATATGTCAAATAAAGTGACTGAAGTAACATATCACACACCGGACGGAGGGTCTGCAAAGGGGTATATAATTGATGGAAGAACGTACAAAGACCCTTACGGTCAGACAAGAGTAGATGTAGGCTCCGTTGTCCCTACGGCAGGGGGAACATATATTCTTTCCGCAAGCGGAGGAGTGAAGAGTCCGTCAAGTGTAAGTTCAGATGTGCGAAAAGCTTACGAAAAAAGTGAGGAGAATCTGGCGGCGGCAAGGGCGGCGACGCTGCAGGGAATACGGGCAGCGAACCAAAAGGCTCAGGATACGATAAAGGATCAGCGCAGGGATGCGGATATACGTTATGCCGACGCAAATCGCGCGGCATATCAGGCGTATGTGAACGCTTCGAATCCCTATGGTGCGGCAGGTGAAATGCAGGCAAAATTGGGACTTTCCGATTCGGGATATTCCGAGACTTCAAAGCTTCGCACCGTGAATGCATATCAGGAGGCTTTGTCGGGAAACGCTCTTGCCCGTGATGCATATATGCGTGAACTTGATGCGGCTTACAGAAATGCAAAATATGATGGCGACATAGAACTTGCAAATGCAATTGCCGAGTATGAAAAGCTTGTGTACCGGCATGGGATAGATGCGGCAGAAAACATTGCAAGACAGGATAAGAATGCCTATGATGCATATGTTGAAGCTAATAATGAAGCGTGGAGAAGAACGCAGGATGAAAAAGAAAATGCACGCCGCGCAGAAAACGATGCCTGGGAAAGAGAAAAGTATGAAAGAGAAAGTGCGAGACAGGCAGAAAAAGATGCCTGGGAAAGAGAAAAGTATGCAGAAGAAGTTGCAAGGGAAGCGAAGGAAAAGGCAAGTGAAAAGGACTATGAAATTCTTAAAAAAGCTGTCACATTGGCAAACTCCGGTGCATCCGATGCGGCGATTGCAAATGCTCTCGGACTGACTCTTTCTGAACTTTACACAATGATTGAAAGGGGAGTTTAAAATGGTGAACCTTCTTTTTTCGATGGTTTTCGGAATTGTTCTTTTCTGCGGAGGGATTCTCTTTGAAAGGTATGGGGATTTTTCTTTTGGTCAGACGGATGAAAAGCCGGCAGAAGAGAATATTGACCCGGGATATTTAAAACAATGGGAAAATCTTTTAAACTACGATGGAAATGAGAGGGGAGAAGAGTATGAAGATAAATAAGACTCCGGAAGGAATATGGATCGAGTATCAGAAAGCGGTGCTATACAACAAAAACATCGACCTTTACGATACGGTTAAGAAAAATGAGAATTTTTACATCGGCAGACAATGGGAGGGACTTAATGCTCCCGACCTTGCGAAACCCGTTATAAATGTTCTTCGTCGTGTTGTCAGCTATTTTGTGTCGATGATTGTTGCGGATGATATAGGCATTGCATTCACGCCGTTTATATCTACCGAGGAGAGAGTAAGAAAGGCTTCTGTATGGTCAGGGGAAGTTGAACGTGCAATTGAGCTTTCGGGGATTAAGGAAAAAGCACGGGAAGTAATACGAAATGCGGCAGTAGACGGTGACGGAATGTTATATTTCTATTTTGATCCGGATGCGGAGACAGGACAGCTTGCAAAAGGAAGAATTTCCTGTGAGGTTGTTGATAATACGAATGTGATGTATGGCAATCCGTATTTAGTTGATACTCAGAAACAGCCATATATTCTTATTGAGCTTCGGAAGTCTGTTGATGCTGTGAGAGACGAAGCTCTGAAAAATGGGATGAATGAGGAGGAAGTGGCTGAAATATTACCTGACAGCGAATTTGAGATGTATGATATAAGTTCATCGAAAAGCTCTGATCTCACAACTGTTATTGTGAAGTTCTGGAAAGAAAATGGCACGGTTCAAGCCATAAAAACAACAAGAAATGCTGTGGTTCGGAAAGCGTGGGATACGGGATACAGACGCTACCCCATAGCGGCTATGGCTTGGGACAAGATAAAAAACTCATACCATGGAGTAAGTGCGGTTTCGGGACTTAT
>JAFSEA010000103.1 GCA_017435965.1 Oscillospiraceae bacterium | reverse complement strand
TAGGCCGCGTATATGATGAGGTCGCTGTTTTTGGCGATTTCATCCATCTCCGCATCACTTCCTATTCTTCTTTGAAGCCTTACCGTCATACCTCTGTCTTCAATACATTTTTTGATAAATGAAAGTTTTTCAAAAAAACCGTTGTAATGTGTAGAACATATAATAGTGACATTTTTTATCTTGTTTTTATCCAGTGGCAACAAGTTCTGTCTGTCGTAAACCTTTGTAATCGCTCTGCGGGCAATTTCTGTGTTGACCTTTTTTGTCTGCGGTGCAACGTCAGATGAGTTGTACGGAAGTTTCTTATAATCATCATCAAAGAGACCCGTTTTTTCTTTCATATCGAGAATTCTGCTGCACGCATCATCTATTCTTGCTTCGGAAATCTTGCCCTCCGCCACAGCCTTTTCTATGATATCGCCCGCTCCGGGATAGGTTCCGAGCAATACATCATTGCCCGCATTTACCAAATCTATAATCAGTTCTTCATAACTGTCATAGCAACCGGTGAGGCCCGCCATTACTATTCCGTCTGTTACTACAACTCCTTTAAATCCAAGCTCGCCCTTGAGCAAATCTGTAACGATTTTTCGCGATACTGTTGCCGGCCGATATTTTCCCTTGAGTGTAGAATTGTCACACGCAGGGAAGCCGCTATGTCCAACCATTACAGAGTACACTCCGGCATTTATTATCTCCCGGAAAATCTTACCCTGTTCACGCCACCATTCATCCATATCTGATGATATAATGTTGGGACAAAAATGAGGGTCTCTGTATTCGTATCTGTCAGCGCCGGGAAAATGCTTTGCTGTAGCCGCAACCCCCACAGACTGAACTCCTCGTATATGAGCGTTGGCAATCTTTATGATTTTGTCCGGGTCGTCCGGAGCATAGGTGCGGTTATAGCCTAAGGCGAACCGGTTGGATATATCAACGCAGGGTGCCCATCTCCAGTTGGCACCGGCACAACGCAATTCCTTGCCGATACACACCCCAAGCTCAAAAGCGAGTTCTTCGCTGTCTGCCGCTCCGATAGCAAGAGGCTTGCAGGTTACTGACAAATCGTGAAATATCTTGCCGGCACCCTCCGTCTCCGCATCAATAGTCATAAATGCAGGAATTTTCCCCAAAGCGTCCTGCTTTTCCATGAACTTCTTATGGTCGTCTGCAAGCATTATCGGTGCATCCGGAGCGGTTAAATCCGGCTGGTCTATTCCGTGTACATCCACCTGTTCCATATAAAAAGAGCCGAACTTTTCTTTTTCGATATACCCGGCAACCTCTTCCATAGTTCTTTCTCTTTTGTCAGGGGTGTCCATATCGTGGTATATGTGATACTGATACGGAAGAAGCATCTGCCCGATTTTCTCTCTTAAGGTCATTTCGGATAAACTTGGTTTTTTCATTATAATCATTGCCTTTCTTGAATTTTTGTTTAAAACATATCATCAATCATAAAAAGTTCTTGATATAAATTCGTTTTGCCATTCAGTTGAAAGCGATGTAAACTTTGCCGAAAATCCGGAAACACGCACAATCAGGTTGGGATATTTCTCCGGATGCTTCTGCGCGTCCAGAAGTTCTTCCTTGCTTGTACAGTTAAGCTGAAGTGCCTGAACTCCCGAATGAGCAGCCTCTCTCAGGAATACATCGCACGCCTCCGTGCTGAGCTTTCCGGCAGGCAATATTATGTTCATAACCGATATATTTCCTATAAGCGATGCGTCCAGACTTTTCATACTGTATATAACATCCGTGAAGCAACTGATTTTTTTCAATCTTGACGGGGTCAGACCCTGAGATATATAGTCGCCCGACTTTCTTCCGTCAGGGGTTGCGAGGGTTTTTTCTCCCCAGAACCGAACCTCTGTATAATTCAGATATCCAAGCAGAACCTTTCCGCCGAAAGTTCCCGTTAGCTGTTGTGTCATATCGTACAAGTCCCGGTGAAATCTGGCAGCCAGTTCGCACGATGCCTTGCTTCCGTCACCCCACCCGTGGCAGTCCAGGGCATCCTGTCTTACCTCTTCATATCCAACCCAGTTGTTTCTTACCGCATCAAGCAGCTGTCCCAGAGAATACTTTTTCTCGTCAAAGCACAGCTGTTTTATTGCAAGCAGAGAATCCACCACGTTGGTAAAACCGGTACATTTGTATCCGTCATCGCGATATTTTGCTCCGCCGGCGGTATAGTCGGTTATGGTTTCCATACAGTTCTGCATGGTGGTTGAATAAATCGGCAAGGTATCGACCTTGTCCCATATTCTGCCTCCCTGAATGGTTATGCTTTCCCTCTCACGCAGAAGTGTCATTATGTTGTCAAGGGTTATTGAATATACTTCCTCGAAATTCTTTGCGTCATCTATGGGTCTGAAACACATTCCGACCTTTTCCATTCTGTCTGTCAGGTTATGTATTGAATACTCAAAGGCGCGGAGCACATTCACATAACAACCGCCATCCACACTTTCAACGCCAAGACAGTTTATTCCCCAACATCCGCTTACTATATAATTTCTCGCCTCGTCCGTCGTTCTTCCGGCTCTCAGGAGTGCCGGAATTATAGCATCATCGTTCAGATACATTGCGGTGGAGCTTCCCTTGAGAATTGACTCATTGATAAGGTCAAAATATTCTCCCGGTGCATCCTCGGAAAAACGTACCATAATTTTCGGATAGATTATTTCCTCTTCTCTGTTCGCCCTGAGGAACATAGCGGTAAGCTCGTTGAAAACGAATTCTCCGTCTTTATCATATCCACCAAGCACATAGGTGTTCTCCATTTCGTGGTCTGAATATCCTACCATCTTCATATCGTGGTCATAACACATATCCCAGGTTATCAGGAATTTGCATATCAAATCATACGCTTCCGCCTCTGTTATTGCACCTTTCTGTATGTCCGCTTTATAGAACGGATACAAATCCAAATCAATTCTTCCAAAGGTGTTAATCCCTATCCCCTCAAGAGTGCCTATGGCTTTTCTGAGGAAAGCGTATGTGTTGAGGGCTTCGTAAAATGTTTCCGGCTTTTTCCAGGGAACGTTTCGCGCGGTGCGGCTGATAAGAGAAAGATTTTTTGAGGCATCTTCGCAAGATGCCAACAAACTTTGGGCTTTATCCGAGAACTTTTCAGCTATTTTCCTGATGCACAAAAGGCCTGTGCACATCGCATCAAGATACTCCCTTTCCTCCGGCTTCCGGCAAGTGCTGAGAAGTTTATCGGCTTTGTTATATATTCCCTCCAGACCCATTTCCAGAATTGGTTTGAAATCAAACACAAAATGCTGATTGACATCATTGTACGGACCGCAAATCAAATAAAATATCTCGTCGACCTGAACGGTTTTTTTCTTCCATAGCTCCATATTCTGGTCCTGAAACTGATGAC
>JAFSEA010000102.1 GCA_017435965.1 Oscillospiraceae bacterium | reverse complement strand
ATCTCCAAGGCGATCGATCAGATTTCTCATCCGCGCTCCTCCTTAAACTTTATAAGCCTCAACTCTGTAAATATTCATTCCCTGCTCCATAAATCGCTCTTCATACTCTGTGACAACATTGTCAAGACCGCTTCCGGCAAGGTCAAAAGTTATATTACGAAGACGAAGTCCATATTCTAACATTGAGTTAAGAGAGAATTCAAAAAGTTTTGAATTGTCGGTTTTAAAAAATATAAAACCCTCGTCACAAAGTGCCTTGTCATACAGAGCGAGAAAGTCTCCGTGTGTAAGACGGCGTTTTGCCTGTTTTTTTCTCGGCCATGGGTCGCTGAAGTTAAGGTATATACCGGTAACCTCTCCGTCCTCAAATATTTCACTCAAAAGTGACGCATCTGCGGAAATAAACAGAACATTCGGAATTTTTTGTTCCATTACCTTTTCTGCTGCCATCACAAGTGCTCCAGGTTCTTTTTCTATTCCAATAAACAAAGTATCGGCATCTTTTTTTGCAGTTTCGGTTATGAATCTTCCTTTTCCGCAGCCTATTTCAAGACATATTTTATCAAATCCGAAGTTTTCCTTCCACTTGCCGCGAAGTTCTGAGGGTGCTTCCGGCATAATCTCCGCACATCTTTCAAGACGGATATCAAGATTCGGTTTTTTTCTCATTCGCAAATTAACGCACTCTCCCATTGTAAACTTATATGTATTTTATCACAAACTTCGCATTCTTTCAATAACTCATCATACTTTTATTCTCATTTGCCTGTATTTTCTAAAAAAACAACGAATAGCAAGTCGTTTTTATTGACAAATCTTGTTTTCTGATATATCATTTATTTGTCAGAGTTTTAGCTCTGAATATTTTTTGATTGAGGTTTGAGTATTATGATTAAATCAGCTCTTTGTTCGGTTTCCTTCAGGAACAAAACTCCGGACGAAATAATTTCACTTTCAGCAAAAGCAGGTCTTTCTGCAATTGAGTGGGCAAGCGATGCACATGTTCAGCAGGGTGATATTGCTCTTGCAAAGGAAGTTGCCGCAAAAACCCGTGATGCAGGTCTTGAAGTTTCTTCCTATGGCTCATATTATAGACTCGCTTCCAATATGGACATTGTTCCCTTCCTTGAGAGTGCGAAAGCTCTCGGCACGGATCAAATAAGAATCTGGGGTGGATTTAATCCTTCCACATACCACAATTTCGAGCAGAGATGTGCACTTGTCCGTGAGGCAAAAGAGATAAGCCGCAAAGCCGCAGATTATGGCATAACAATCGCCACAGAATGTCACGCCCACACTATAACAGACAATCCCCAAAGCCTTCTCTATTTTATGTTTGAGGTAAATGAGCCAAACTTCCGTACATACTGGCAGGCACTTTTGCAGGTTCCGGAAAATGAGCAGCTTAATTCTCTGAGCACAATCTATAATTCCGGAAAGCTTACAAACCTCCACGTTTACTATTTCAAGCAGTTTGAAAATGCAAGAGAGCAGGTTCTCCTTGAAGAAGCTTATGATATATGGCTTGAGAGATTCAATCTCTTTAAGAATGACGACACAGTAAGATACGCTATGCTTGAGTTTGTAAGAAACGGCTCTGACGAAAGTTTACTTGCCGATGCAAAAACTCTTAATGCACTTGTAAATGAAGTAAATAAGTAATAACAGAAAAAGCAATCCACTTTTCCCGATGTTGGAAAAGTGGATTTTTCTTTTAATCAGAACAATGTTATCTGTTCATCAAGTCTTTCGTCGTCTGTGAGTCTTGCACCTGTTGCAGGAAGAGTTCTCACCTTATAGCGTGATGCATCCTTAATGCTTGAATCGTCAGCACGACAGGCAAACTTGACCTTGTATTTGGGCTTCAGCTTCATTACGGCCACACCCTGTGTACTTCTTGAAGTTTTTGGTGTAAGAAGCGCTGTATGGAATATAAGGGCGCGGTTTTCGGTGGAGTACATAACAAACTGTTCGTCCTCACCAATCTTGAACATAGCCACAAGAGGACTCTTATCGGAATATGCACCGGTAAGACGTTTTCTGTTTGTCTTGGTCTCATAAGAGTTAAGCTCAACTCTTGCAACCTTACCGTTTTCAAATATAAAGATAAGGTTTCCCTTATAATCTTCGGGGTTGCACATATAAACGACCTGTTCACCCTCGTCCATACCAAGCTTGGAGGGCAGATAATCACCGAGAACACTTGCTTTTGTATCTGCAAAGTCGTTGAGTTTTGCCTTATAAACCTGGCACTTGTCCGTAAAGAAGAGAAGCTCTGCACGGTTGGTGGTCTCAAAGGTATCACGAAGCGTGTCGTTTTCCTTATACTTCTGCTCACCGCCCATACGGAGAGAAAGCGGTGTTATCTTCTTGAAGTAGCCTTCACGGGAGAGGAATACATGCACCGGATAATCTTCAACTGTTTCCTCTTCGTTGAATTCTTCTATTTCGTTTCCGTATACTATCTGGGTCTTTCTCGGAGCATCGTATTTTTTGATTATCTCCTCTAAACCCTTGATGATATAGTTTTTGATTCTCGTTTTGCTTGCAAGGAGGTCTTCAAGGTCTTCGATTTCTGCAGCGAGGTCAGCAGTTTCTGCAACACGCTTTAAGATATATTCCTTATTGATGTTGCGAAGCTTGATTTCTGCCACAAATTCAGCCTGAATTTCGTCTATACCAAATCCAATCATAAGATTTGGTACAACTTCACTTTCCTCTTCCGTTTCACGGATGATCTTGATAGCACGGTCAATATCGAGAAGAATTTTCTTAAGACCTTTCAACTTATGGAGCTTGTCTTTCTTACGCTTAAGCTCTGCAAAGATTCTCCGCTTTACACAGTCTGTTCTCCATGCAGTCCATTCGCCCAAAAGCTCACGAACACCGAGAACCATCGGGTTTCCGCCGATAAGCACGTTGAAGTTGCAGGCATATGAATCCATAAGCGGAGTGAGCTTATAGAGCTTCTGCATAAGCTTTTCGGGGTCTGTGCCGCGCTTGAGCTCAATTGCGAGTTTTAGACCTTCTTTATCGGACTCGTCACGAACATCGGAAACCTCACGGAGCTTTCCGCCTTTTGCAAGGTCAACTATTTTATCTCTTATAGCTTCAACCGTTGTCGTGTATGGAATTTCAAAAACTTCAATCAGGTTATTGGACTTGTCATATCTCCAACGAGCACGAAGCTTAAATGAGCCTCTCCCTGTTTTATATATAGTCTCAATCTCATCCTTTTCATATACAAGCTCTGCACCTGTGGGAAAATCCGGAGCGAGAAGAGTTGATTCTATATCGTGCTCGGGATTTCTTATAAGCTCAATTGTTGTGCGACAGACCTCCGTGAGGTTGAAGCCGCAGATGTTGGATGCCATACCGACAGCGATACCCGTGTTTGCCGAAACGAGAATGTTTGGAAACTCAGTTGGAAGAAGAGTTGGTTCTTCAAGTGTATTGTCGTAGTTTGGAACGAAATCAACGGTATCACGGATATCACGGAAAAGCTCGGCACAGATAGGTGCAAGCTTCACCTCCGTATAACGTGATGCAGCATAGGCAGTATCACGGGAATACACCTTACCGAAGTTACCTTTTGAATCTACAAATGGAAAATTAAGTGCTTCATTACCCCTTGCAAGACGAACCATTGTTTCGTAAATCGCTGCATCTCCATGGGGGTTTAGCTTCATGGTCTGCCCAACAACGTTTGCAGATTTTGTTCGTGCTCCCGTGAGAAGTCCCATGGTATACATTGTATAAAGAAGCTTTCTGTGGGAGGGCTTAAATCCGTCTATCTCGGGGATTGCACGAGAGATGATGACAGACATAGCATAAGGCATATAGTTCTTTTCGAGTGTTTCGGTTATCTGCTGTTCAACAACCTCGGCACTAAGCCCAAAAACCTTGCGTTCTTTTTCTTCTGTTTTCTTTTTTCTTGCCATCTTAAATCCCCTCCTTTACGACACGTCTGCTTCGTCAATATACTTCCAGCCGTTTTCAGCAATAAAGGTTTTGCGGTCTGCAAGGTTTTCACCAAGGAGAAGGTCAAACATTTCCTCGATTGCCGCTTCTGCCATATCTGGAACAACCTTTATAAGACGTCGTGTTTCCGGGTTCATTGTTGTTTCCCACATCATATCGGGCTCATTTTCACCGAGACCCTTGCTTCGCTGAATTGTATATTTTGATTTGCCTATTTTTTCAACTATCTCATTCTTTTCTGCATCGGAATATGCAAAATAAGTATCGTTGCCGCAATTTATCTCATACAGCGGAGACTCTGCTATATACACAAAGCCTTCTTTTATAAGCGACGGCATAAGTCTATAAATCATAGTGAGAATAAGAGTTCTTATCTGGAATCCGTCCACATCGGCATCGGTACAGATGATAACTCTCTTCCATCGGAGACCTCCGATATCAAAAGAGGAAAGCTCTTTATTCTTCTTGCTCTGGACCTCTACTCCGCAACCGAGAATTTTGATAAGGTCAACGATAATATCGCTGTTGAAGATTTTGCCGAGGTCTGCCTTGAGGCAGTTTAAAATCTTACCTCTTACCGGCATAATTGCCTGAAACTCGGCACTTCTTCCCTGTTTACACGCACCTGCCGCAGAATCACCCTCAACGATGTAAAGCTCACGAAGTTCACGGTCTTTTGTACGACAGTCAATGAATTTTGCAATTCTGTTTGTCATATCAAGATTACCCGTGAGCTTTTTCTTTATGTTGAGACGTTCTTTTTCTGCGCTTTCACGGCTACGCTTATTTATGAGCACCTGATCGCAGATTCGCATTGCCTCGTCTTTATTCTCGATAAAATAAATCTCAAGCTGTTCACGCAAAAACTCCGTCATTGCATCCTGAATGAACTTGTTTGTAACGGCTTTTTTCGTCTGGTTTTCATAGGAAACAATGGTTGAGAAGTTGTTTGAAACGAGAAGAAGACTGTCGAAAACATCTACAATGCTTATTTTGCTCTCGTTTTTCTGATATTTGTTATTCTGCTTTGCAAAGCTGTCTATGGCATATACAAAGGCGTTTCTGACTGCCTTATCGGGAGAGCCGCCGTATTCAAGCCATGAGGAGTTGTGATAATACTCAACCTTCGGAGCTGTGTTTGTGAAGCAGAATGCCGCAGAGATTTTCACCTTATATTCAGGCTTGTCATCACGGTCACGACCTTTTCTTTCACAAGAAATAAATCTCGGCTTTGTGATGGGCGGAGTTTCCCCTGCAAGCTCTTCAACATAATCTGCAATACCGTTTTCATACTTAAACTCTGTTGTTACAAAGCTTCCGCCGCGCTGTTGTCTGAATTTGAAGTTTATTCCCGCATTTACAACAGCCTGACGCTTTAAGATGTCGATAAAGTATTCTGCAGGAATGTTGATATCGGTAAAGACCTCAATATCCGGCTTCCAACGGATTCTTGAGCCTGTTTTCTTACGGTCTGCAGGCTCTGTTTTGAGTCCTCCGATATTTTCACCCTTTTCAAACCGGAGAGAATATTTGTTATTGTCTCGCCATACGGTAACATCCATATATTCGGAGCTATACCGGGTAGCACAAGCGCCGAGACCGTTAAGTCCGAGGGAATACTCATAGTTTGAGCCCTCGTTATTCTTATATTTACCGCCGGCATAGAGCTCGCAGAAAACAAGCTCCCAGTTATACTTTCCTTCTGCCGCATTATAGTCAACAGGACATCCTCGACCGAAGTCCTCAACCTCGATTGATTTATCCTCATACAATGTGACTATGATTGTATCACCGTGACCTTCTCTTGCTTCGTCAATGGAGTTTGATACAATTTCAAATGCGGAATGCTGACAGCCGTCAAGACCATCGGAGCCGAATATAACCGATGGACGCTTTCTGACTCTGTCGGCACCCTTAAGCGAGGAAATACTTTCGTTATCGTATTGTTGTTTCTTTACACTTCCACTCAATATATAAACCTCCAACGCACATTATGTGCTCAGATTTGTTTTACTTAAATTATTTATATTTTACCATATTTTGATATAAGCTGTCAATGTTTCCACAATATGCATTTTTATTGTTATTTGTAATTTTTTTGGTATCATAAACGGAATATTTGTCCAAAATAAAAATATATATTAAGTGTGAATCATTTTGCCGGAGATATACAAAAGCATCTGAATATTGAGGAGGAATTAAAATGGACAATGTTATGCAAAAAGAGTCGAGCAAATATAAGAAAATACTTCTTTATGTAGCTTCCCGTTTCAAGAAAAAAGAAGAAACCGCACAATCTTGTGAAAAGAAAAAGCTTTTAGCTGAAATCGAAGAGGCTCTCGCTGACATAAGATATGCAAAAAATTGTTTTGAAGAAGCACGAGAGCCCGAAATCATAGAAGCCTGCATATATGAAATCAAATCGGCAGAAGCAAGATACAACTTTCTGCTTCGCAAAGCAAAACTTATGGCAGAACATACCTCCGGAGTGTCTGTGTGAAATATGTAAGCGGTGGCAGGAGCTACTCCTGCCACCCTGCAGTTCTTAGCAACCGCAGTTATTGTTGTTGCCGCAAAGAAGCCATACAACGATGATGGCAGCGATGATGATAATCCATGTGCAGCAGTTGTTGTTTCCGCAGTTGTCATTACATAACATAAAGTGTTACCTCCTAAAAGTGTTTTCACTCCATACTATTCCACCGCGAAAAAATAGTTCCATATTTTTCCAATTTTACTATTTACAAATCTTGAAATCTGTGTTATTATATAAGTGATGAGAGGCGGAAAGTCTTATGACTTCTGTCCATTCATATCTTTATCCCCACAACCCACTTTACTGGCACCTGATGCTTATGTATCAGGTGCTCTTTTTATGTATTGAATTTAAAAATGCAGGCAATACTACCAATATACTCAAAAAACGGAAGTGATAATATGAATTCCCAAAAAAGAATCGCTATTTCGGCGTGTATTCTTTATATTATGGTTGGTTTTCTCATTTGCGTAATCTCTACATCTCAAAAAAGAGAAGAGAACGAATCTAAAAAAGAAGAAATAATTCCGCAGACTTCAATTTCGGTTTCATCTGATCAAAGTGTCCCGAAAAAAGATATGCCGCCCGAAAAATATGTTTTGAAGATAGTTGACGGCATTGTTGTGGTATTCAAAGATTCTGACATGGAGCATCCTTTGATTGTAACTGATATATATGCAAGTTCCCTGCGGAACTTTGACCGTGAGCGATTAAGCGAGGGAATTATAGCAGAAACAGAACTCGATATGCAATGTATGCTCGAGGATTATTCAAGCTGATAAATTGAGATTTTTTAATCGAAGCTCCGAAATGTACTTGATATTTGTGACAATGCGCATTTTTTTCGCATAGGCTGAATCAAAAGCACATTTCGGAGGTTTTTTATGTCTTTATCATTCTTTTTAGGCGCAAATTCTGCGCGCGGTTTTTATTCTCTCTATGATGACCTTATCAATCTTGAAGATGCCGAAAGAGTATATATTCTGAAAGGTGGACCGGGAAGCGGAAAATCTTCCATAATGAAAAAGGCTGTTTTCGCTGCAGAAGAGAAAAAGATTCCGTTTGAGCTCATATATTGTTCCTCTGACCCCGATTCGCTTGACGGAGTTATTTTTCCAACCCTTCGCAAAGCAATTGTTGATGGTACTGCACCACATATAGTCGAGCCAAAATTCCCTCTTGCAGTTGAGCAATATGTAGACCTTGGCAGATTCGCAGATATCAATTCCATTTCTCTCAAAAAAGAAGAAATTATCAAAGCGAAAAAAACGCACTCGGAATATTTTAAACACATCTATCGCCTGACCTCCGGCGCACTCCAAATCGAAAATGAACTTTTTGACATTGCTCTCGGAGGAATTTCTTTAGAAAAGCTAAAGAAAAGGGCAAAGGGAATAATTTCTCGCGAACTCAATGGAAAAGGTCTTGAAAAAAGCGTAAAACGCAGATTTTCTTCGGCAATCTCCCCCAAAGGATACATCAGTTCGATTGCTGACAGCGTAATCGACTTTACACGCATTTATGTTATAGAAGACGATTTTGGATTAAGTCATTTCCTTCTCACACCAATTGCGGATGCCTTTTTATCGGCTGATTTCGGATGTATCAAATGTCTTAATCCTTTAAATCCCGAAAGGCTCGAGCATTTAATCATTCCCGAGCTTTCACTTGCCTTTGTTACCTCAGGCAAAGAGGTTCCTTACGAAGGTATTTCTTATCGAAAAATAAGACTGAACTCCTCAATAGACAAGAATGTTCTGAAATCAAAAAAGCACCGTATTTCCATACTGAAAAAATTAAAAAGCGACCTTATTGCAGATGCCTGCAATCTTTTGGCTGAAGCAAAGCTTTCGCACGATAAACTTGAAGATTTATACAATCCTCACATAGATTTCGACTCTCTCTATGACTATGCCGAGAAACTGATTGCTGAAATATTCAAATAATATAAAGGATTACTTCAGAGTCTTCCATTCTGAGGTAATCCTTTTAATCAATCATTTCTTCTTTTTTTCGTACTCTTTTTCACGAATTCCGGGATATTCTTCATCAAGATATTTTTCTCTGTATGGATTTACACCCTTTGAAGGCTCTTCCGGATGGAGAGGAAGAGCCCAACGCTCTTTCTTTATATATTTATTACGGAAAGTCTGTTCTATCCTTCCCGACCTTTCAAGAACATCCATGCATGAGCGAATACAACCTTTAGCTCCGCATATCGCAAAATATCCCGTGTGTTCAAGTATATAGTTATAATAGTCCATTACTGCGTGATTTCCCGGTTTTCTTCCCCATTTTGCCCCAGCCAATGAATAACAGAGGATATATGCCTCCTCTTCTGTCATCTGTGAATTTCTCACGTCGAATGCCATATTGGGGAATTCTTTCTTTAAGAACGGAGAACACTCATTATTCATACCGTGATGTGAAAGAGTGCATCTTCCCATCTGCACATCACCGTACCACACCTGCTTTTCACCATAATCAACAGTTATTCTTGCATTTTCATCTTTAGGATTGGGAATTGCATCACCGGGGCATTCTCTCACACAAGCTCCGCAATGGAGGCAGAGAGTCCCCGTATCAAGAATCGGGTCGGGTTCTAGTTCACAGTCGGTGAATATAAGTCCGAGACGTACTCTCGGTCCGTATTTTTTTGTGAGGAAAACCTTTGACCAACCGATTTCACCAAGCCCACAACCTGCCGCAATCAAGCGGATGCTGCAAACCACATCCGGAGGAAGTTTCCCTTCCGCAACAGGCTTTTTCATTGTTCCGTTACCCTCGGGAACTGCAGGATAATGTGCAACTGCTTCATATCCAAAGTCCTCGATAAAGCAACACATTTCATATGTCTTTATGGGTCTGAAAAAAGAATTGAGCTTATTGTATGTATAGAAAGTATAGTTATGCCAATGAGTTCCCTCTTCTATTCCTCGGGTTGCACCTCTCGGAATGGGCATAGCCAATGCAATTACGGATTTTGCCTCGGGAAAATATGAAATAGGACTCATAAGGGCGGGAGCATTTTTGAAACGCTCTATATTACCTATCGCAATGCAGCCTATTCCCAGTTCTTCTGCCTTTTCCTTTATCATCTGAGATGTCAGTTTCATTTTAGTGACCTCTCTTTCCGCTTTTGGAGAAAACACCTCCAAGAACGTTTGCCTGCTCAACTGAGTTATCAGCTTTTTCTCCTCCGATAGTCCATTCTTTTCTGTTTCTGAACTTATTCTCAAACACATTCTCAAGAGCATTTCTTTCCTCTAAGCCACACATACATGTGCGGTTGCATACTGCCGCAATTCTGTCAGGCTTTGAATCCGGAGAAAATCTGTTTGCAACTGCTCCGTTTTCACAGATTTTACAAAGATTATAATTTATCTTTCCAACCGTGAAAGCTTTTCCGCAGATTTCTACTGTTTCCGTCTCCTCGTTGCTTATTGCGCCGAGAGGACAAGCATCTGCACAAGAACGACAACCGTTACAGATATTATCTTCAAGAAGTGGAGTGCTTTCAAGCTCGGCATCTGTTATAATCATATGAAATCTCTGTCTTGAACCGAATTCCTTAGAGAATGGAATTCCGTTGTATGAGATGGAACAAAGTCCGCAAGCAACGGCGGCATAATCAAAATCCGGATATACATTCGGAGCCGCTTTTCCTTCCGAAACAGGTACTCCTCCGGGAGCAATATCCGTAGGATTTGGAAAAATCGGCACAGCTTCCCAACCGTGACATTCGATAAAATTGGTGAGATTATATGTGGACAAAGCCAAAAACTCATCTTCAAGCCAGTTCTTGCCGAAAAGCTGATAATCGCCAAAGTTTGTGCCCTCTTCTATCCCACGCAACGAGCCTCTGCAGATTCTGCGGCCGACAAGGATTACAGTTTTTGCCTCCGGAAATATAGAAAAGGGATTATGCTGGATATCCACACCTTCAAAACGTGATTTATCAGCAAATCCGATAAGATCAATTCTCTCCGATTTTGCAAATTTCTCTATTTCACTCTTAAAATTTTTCATTTGTGACACTTCCTTTCAAAATAATTTTATGTTATCGCACTATAAAAATCAATAACAAAAAACGTCATAAGTTTATATTTTCGCCACTTGATTTATTTGCAAAATATGATAAAATAAAGAAAACAAAGAGGTGTTACAATGAATAATATAATAAAATCGCCTATTATTTCCCTGAATGTTTACAATGCGAAAACAGAAAAAAGCAAACCTGCTAAAGTAAAAGCACGCCCCTTTCACTCCCTCACCTACAGAAAGAAAGGAATTGTGAAAATAAACATCGGAGAAAATGCTTACATATCAAAGCCGGACTGTATAACGTTTATGCCAAAAGGTCTTGACTATTCAACGGAAATTGTCTTGGACACTGATATGGTTGCCATTCACTTTGACTGTTTTGAAGAAGACAACACGCTTATTCCTTTTGTCCTCGAAAACACCAATCAACATCTTGTCCGGATTTTTGACCTTATGCTCGAGAAACATTCAACAGACACTCCCGGAGACTTTGAATGTTACTCGCTATTTTATAAGCTTCTTTCCGAGATTGAGAAACTATTTAAAGAAGAAAGAGAAAGTAAAATAAACCCTGCCATACCTGAAGCAAAAATGCGAATTGAAAAAAATTTTGCTGATAATGACTTCAATATAGATTCCCTGGTTGCAGAGCTTCCGATAAGCGCGTCTTATCTCAGGAGCGAATTTAAAAGAGTTTATTCCATTACTCCAATAGAATATTTACAATACATACGCCTTCAAAACGCAATATCTATGCTTATTTCAGATTATTACTCTATCGAAGACCTTGCAAAGAAATGTGGTTTTGGAAGTTCAAGCTATTTCATTCAGTTTTTTTCAAAAAGTACCGGTTTTTCCCCTCGCAAATACAAAGAAAATTTTTTGCACAACAAAAAAGCTCTTTAATTTCTACATAGAAAAAAGGATTACTTCAGAGGCTTGAAACTCTGAGGTAATCCTTTTGCTGTTATGTTAGATGAGTTCGATTATTGCCATTTCAGCACAGTCACCGCGACGCGGGCCGAGCTTTGTGATACGGCAGTAACCGCCGTTGCGCTCTGCATACTTCGGTGAAATCTCATCGAAGAGCTTTTTAACGACATCTTCCTTTGTGATGAAAGCAAGTGCCTGGCGCTTATTGTGAAGTGTGTTTGTCTTGCCGAGAGTGATCATCTTCT
>JAFSEA010000004.1 GCA_017435965.1 Oscillospiraceae bacterium | reverse complement strand
CAGTAGGACTTATGCTCCGTATCAAAGCCGATTTCATCAAACACTTTTTCACGGAGATATGCCATAAATTCCTTGCCTGTAACTCTCTTTATGATTATGCAAAGCATTGTGGTTGCCGTGGTATCATACTGAAATACTCTTCCCGGCTCGTGAGACGGAGTCTCCGAAAACCATGTATCTGCCCAGTCAGGGTCGGAAGGTGAATAGGTTGCACCACGGGTGTTTCCCGTTGACATACGGAGAAGATCACGCACCGTGGTCATAGCCTGCCACGGATGCTGGTTCTGCGGCACTTTATCGGGGAAGAACTTATTCACCTTATCGTCAAGGGACAAAAGACCTTCTCCGATTGCTATACCTATAGCAACGGAAACAAAGCTCTTGCTGCAGGAATAATGTCTGTGCATCTCATTCTTATCCATCGGACTAAAAAAGCCTTCATATATTAACTTTTCGTCGTGGAACATAAGAACATCCTGCAGGCAGAGGTTTTCCGCCTCAAGCTCTTTCATATATGAAAGAATCGCAGAGGATGGAATTCCTGCCGATTCAGGGGTTTTATATTCAAAACCGTTTGTCATTATGACACCCTCTTACTTTATTTCAAAAGGGAAAACATATTTTGCGGAATCAGAGTCAATGTAGAGGATGAAATCCTTATGATCCTTCATAATTGTTGCAGGAATCATATTTGTTACTTCCTTTGTTTCAAGGGTAGCCTTAACTGCATCTGCCTTGACTGCATAAGGGACGCAGGAAACGATTCTCTCACAAGCGAGAATCTGATGAACAGTCATTGAAACTGCCTGCTTCGGAACATCATCAATTGTTGCAAACCAACCCTCGCCCATCTGCTGCTGCTTGCAACGATCGTTGAGGTTTACGATGTGGTATGCTTCTGTTGTCTCGAAGTTTGCAGGGGGATCGTTGAATGCGATGTGAGCATTCTCACCGATTCCGATAAGACCGATATCAATGGGAGCTTTGCGGATTTCCGCTGTAAGGCGTGCAATGCCCTCTTCCGTTCCGTCAACAAAATGAGCAGCCTTGAGGTTCTTAACCTGATCGACAAAACGCTCCTTGAGATATTTTCTAAAGCTTGCAACGTGTGTTTCGGGAAGGTCAACATACTCATCGAGGTGGAACATTTCAACCTTTGACCAGTCAACATCCTGCTTTACAAGCTCTTTGATTGTGTCAAACTGTGATGCACCTGTTGAAAGAGCGATTCTTGCCGATCCTTTCTTTGCGATGCACTCGTTTATAACATTTGCTGTGTGGATTGCCGCAGACTTGCCAAGCTCTGCGGGATTTTTACAAATACGTACTTCCATTTTAAATTTCTCCTTTAAATAAAATATTTTTGTGATTATATATTATATCAAAAGTTCAGTAAATACAAGGAAATTTCTTGCCATTTAAATTCAAATTACTGTTTTTTTGCTATACAACAAGGAATTCTTATGATATAATGGTTATAGTTTCAAACAAGGAGGTACTTTATATGGAACAGGATGTCCATTTTCTGAACGGTTCTGATTTTTTTATAAGCCGGGCAAAACGGTCGGATGTTACATTCGTTTCCGATTCCCATTACCACGACACCTATGAAATATATTATCTCGTCTCCGGCACACGCCGACAGTTTGTAAACCACAATATCTACGACATGGAAAAAGGAGATATGATTCTCATACCCAAGAGAGTCATACACAAGACCACAGCCATTGAAAAAAATCCGCATATGCGATATGTTCTGAATTTCTCCGACAGTTTTTCCGAATCCATATGCAAAGCTATGGAAACCGATACGCCCGAGCAGGTTTTCAAAACTGTTAAAATATCAATTCCCGAATCACGAAGAGAATACATTCTCGGTCTCTTTGAGAAAATGTATGAAGAAAGTATCACCGCAGATGCCGATGAATATGGCACTATAATGGTAAAGAATTACCTGACGGAGCTTTTTGTTTTTATAAGCAGATACAACAGAAAAAGCGACAATCATTCAATCCCCGAAGCATTCCCCGAAGAAAGAATACAGAAGGCGGCAAAGTTTATATATGATAATTTTCACAGACAAATCACTCTTGCCGATGCCGCAAATCACATATATATGAGCGAAAGCTACTTCTCCAAAAAGTTCAAGAAGGTGACGGGACTTAACTTCGGAGAGTATCTCACAAGCATACGGATAAAAATGGCAGAGGATATGCTTTTTGGGACGAATAAAAGTATTATGGAAATAGCGGAGCTTTCAGGCTTTCGTGATGCAAACTACTTTGGAGATGTTTTTAAAAAAGCCAAGGGCATTTCACCTAACAAATACAGAAAACTGAAGAACAGACCTTAACGAAAGAAAGACAGGCATTCACCTGTCTTTCTCGTTTTATTTATTGGTATAATCGAGGACTCTCTTTATGAGAACTGCAACTTCTGCACGTGTTGTGTTGTCTTGTGGTGCGATAAGATTATTCTTACCGTTTACAAGCCCTGCGGAAACGAGTGCCGATACCGCTTCTTTTGCGTAATCCGATACATCTGCAAAGTCTGCGTATTTTGCCTCATCAATTTCAAATTCAACACCTTCGGATTTGAGTGCACGGTAGACGATTACCATCATATCCTGACGTGTGATTGCATTTTTAGGTGCGAACTTATTATCACCGACACCGCCGACAAGACCTGTATTTCTTGCGATTGCAAGCTCAGCTGCAAAGTAGTCGGTAGCAAGAACATCGGAGAAGTTTTCCTCGTTGTCACTTGTCTTTTCAAAGGCACGGACAAGAAGTATTGCAAAGTCTGCCCTTGTTATGTTATTTGCCGGCGAATAGGTAGTTTCGCTTGTTCCCTTGATTATGCCTTTTTCAGCCAATGCATTTATTGCTTCCGTTGCCCATGCGTGGTTTCCGAGATCCGTGAAGCGGACGTTTTCCGAATCCGGAGTTTGCGGAACGTCGGAACCGCCGTTCCCCACATCGGTTTCCGTTTTGTCCGAGGGTGTTGTGGGTGCAGATGTGCCGCCACCGGAGGTGGTTGAACCCTGCACCGTGATATAGAAGTGAACTGTTTCCTGTCTTCCGAACTCATCACGGGCAGTTATTGCGATATGGTTCTTCCCTATCTGTGATGATGAGGGTTTCCACATAAATTCTCCGCTTTCCGAATCCATGGAAGCACCTCTGGGAAGAGTCGTTCCCTCATAGGTGATTTTCGGTGGATTTTCAGTAATGGGACTTGTTGCATTCAGTTTAAAGGACAACATACTGCCTACGCTTGCTGTCATATCTTCACTTACTGCATCGAAAACAGGACTGAATTCGGAAACATCGGTAAGCGGAATTCTTGCAGACTGATTCTTTTCGATGATATAGATATACCCTTTATCCGCATCATTCTCATCTTTATACTTACGGATGGTTGTGACATCCCCCACATTGAGCTTAATGTCATTTACGTCAAGCTCTGCGGATTTAATCTGCCATGCACCGCTTCGTGAAGTTGCTCCGTTGTCAACAAACACATACTTACCGGGCAATTCTGACAATTCTTCATCAGAAACAGTCTTTGAAGGCGTTATCCATATGAAGTTTTCAAAGGCAAGGTCTTCCGTGAACTTTGAAACCTTTCCTTCTATTGAAGCATTCTTTCCCGTTTCTGTTCCGAGAATATCACCATCGTGGAGATACTTATATGTATTTGCTCCGTTCTGCACGGTGTAAACTCCGATGAAACCACGGAAAGAAAGTGCCGTTCCGTCATCAAGAGTTATCTCATATGTGACCTTATTATTGGTAGAGTAGAGAACATAATCAACTCTTCCGCTTACATGTTCAACACGAACTGCACGGTGTGCATCTCCCTTACCTTCCGCAACATCGCCAATCACTCTCATTTCGATTTCATCGGAATGTTTAAGATAGCGCTCATTGCGATAAGGCTCAAGTACTGTTGTGAAGGTTGTGTCAAGATTCTTGCCTTCGTTCTTGATAAGTACATATTTAAACTTGTCAATCGCCTTGTTTCCCGACTTATTCGGAGGATATCCGTCTGCAATTGCAATCTCAGAATCCGCACCGTTTTTCACGTTGCTGTCATTGAGTACTGTCATATGCAGATGAAGTCCCGTTCCGTCACGGAGCTGTTTTTTGAAGTCCTTGATTTTGAAATTAATTTCAACTCTGTTTTCGGGATCTGCATCACGGTCTACATTATTTATCCAGGTATATCCGCGTGGGAATATTGTATCGTATTCCCATTCACTTGGAGAATTGGGATCCTGACCGTATTCAGCTTCAAGAACAACTTCATTTTCTCCGAGAGTTGTATCCGCGCTGTATGCTCGTACCACACCGGTTTCAGTATCTTTTATATACTTTGCATCACGTCCTGCATATGTACCCTTATAGTTTCCATCTTTATCAAGCTGTGAGCCCGAAATATAATTTCCGTTTTCATCCTCAATGAGGGTGAAGTCCAGCCCCTCGGTTTCTGTAATCTCATTTGATGCGGCATGTAGTGAATAAAGCTGCTTATCTCCGCCAAGAACACGGAAGAAGTCAACGGTATAGGAGTTTGCGTCGTCAACATGTATCATAACAACACTTCTGCGATATTCGTCCACACTGTCATTTACATAAGGCGCAGACACATCCATAACCTGAACATCTTCGCCATAATCATAATGGAGTGATTCACCTCTCGGTTCGTCCGGTGAAAAAGCTTCTTTATCATCCACAAGTACAACGTTATGGGAAAGAGACCTTCCAACCCACTGGAGACGGTTCGGCTGTGTTCCCGTCGCCTCCGGATATCCGAGATCAGGAAGAAAGTCAAGACCGAACGCAGTAAGTCCGAGATTCAATGTATCGTTGTGAGCGTGACCATCACTTGTTCCGAAATACATCCATGCATTTCGTGTGGTATCTGTTGATGTCTGATTATTGGAACTACGGTATTCTCCGCCATCACGAAGTATGGCATAACCAAAGTTCGTCATTGCCTCAGAGGTTCGGATCAAAGTTCCTTTTTCATCAATAATAGCCTGCACTTCATCTTCAAGACGCTCAGGATCTTTTGTGTAGATATCATAGTGAAGTCCTTCGCTTGTGTTTCCGTTTATAAGATAAAGCATCTGTGCAAAAACGGGGTCACCAAGTCTTACAAAACCCTGAATGAGCTGATTCTCCTCATACCATTGACTTGAAGTCATGGTCGAGAAGCTATCACCTATATTTGCAGAATGGTTACCTGTTACAAGAGGAAGGTTTGAGTAGAACATCTTAACAAATTTTGGATTGTTATAGAAGCTTGCGGCACTATATCCGTCATATCCGTCAAGATACTCCTGAATGCTTATAAGTGTTGTGTGCCAATCGGCATTGTATTCTGAACCTTCATTTCCCTGTCCGTCGGCATCGACCTCGTTTGCCAATCGTGCAGCAATACCTCCGCCGAGACACGGCTCTGACTGAGTCCATCCCGGAGCCATAAGATAATCAAGCCAGTATTTTGTATCTGGCATTGTATCAAGAACAACTGCCGCAAGTGCATTTGCACTCTGCGGATATCCGAAGTTACCTGCTATCTTGCAGGTCGGAAGTGCGTCAAGTGCTCCACGGAGTATTCCGTCTTCAACATTTGTGCGTATCTGTGATGGAGTTTCCTTTGCGTGGCGCATTTTTATACTCTTGGATTTGTCATTCAAGTATTTTACTACAAACGGATCATCATAGCACTCAAAAACCTTATCATATGCGGCAAAGAATATTTTCATATTCGTGCCTTCCCAGATTCGTCCGAGAATCTTTCCGTCACCTATACCGCCATCTGAATTTGATACCCAGCTTCCCCAAGGCTCAAGGTCATAATCGGGATAGAAGTCTGCAACACGGTCAAGCAGAATTGCCGCAACTCTGCCATACTTAATATCCCCTGTATAGAAATAAGCATCGGAGCAATAACGTACTGCATTTACAACAGCACCACCTCTCCAAATACCATAATGGAGATACTGTGCAATATATGTATGACGCTCGGGTCTTGTTCCGTTTTTATATGAAGTTCCGTCAATCTTTCTCGGAACATATCCCCAGCCGTCGTCAACACCCCAGGTCTCGGTTGTTTCTCCCGGTCGAAGTCCCTGGTTTGCGTTCAGAGTTTTTACTTTTTCAAGATCTGAATAGAGCTTATTTACAAGATATCCGTTTTCATTGCCATAGCCGTAATAGGGATACCATTCGTTTGTCCACTCATCCTCCGGTGCAACACATTCGCAAACTGCATCCGGTGAGCCGTGATGAACGAGCGCGTGATGTTTTGAGAGTGCACGCATTCTGTCAAACTCGCCATATTCATTAAGTCCCAGCTTATAGAAGTTTGCAAAATCGTTGCTCGGGAAAAGTCGCTTACAGTCGGGGCACTGGATTTTCCAGGGTCGTGTAAGTGCATTGCTTGTCCAGGGCGGTGCACCGTATTTAGCACTGATATTTTCTCCGCAGAAGCGACAATATCCCGTGTATGGGTCGGATCTTGCTCCGACTCCTGTTCCTCTCGGAATACCTTCGGAAGCAATCATATCATACAGTGCATCAATATTTTCCACGTAGCGGTCTGCCTGATTGATTATGCTTTTTACTTCTTTCTTTGCCCAATCATATTTTTCGTAGTTTTCCCGTGCAGCTTCTCTTTTTCCATCGGTCATATAGCTTGCACGCTTTTTACCTATAACGACAGGAAGAGTTACTTCACGCTCAATAGTTCTTCCGCTGTGGGATGCGGTAACGAGGAACTTTGCATCGCCTACCGATACCGGAAGAATGGTTTTTCCGTCAATGATATCTGCAATCTCGGGTGTGAGACTTTCTGCCGTGAAGGTAAGACCTGCTGTATCAAACTCATTTCCGAGATTTGTGAGCACCTGCACAAAGAGGGGCATTGTGTCGTTTTCCTTATCGGTAAGACGGATATATTCGCTTCCGCCTGCGGTTATCTTAACTTCGTTGATACCTTCCGGAAGAACTTCAATGTCTTTATACGTTGTTACCGACTCATTGCTTCCGTTGATTTTAGACTCGATTACGATTCTTGCATTTCCGGAAGCCTTTGCAACTATCATATCTCCGTTTATGGTTGCAACGTCTTCGTTTTCGGACTTAAGAGTTGTGACAATGGCAGGAGTGTCAAGCTCCGTGCCGTCGGAAAGCTTCGGCATTACGGATACCTTTACCATATCCCCCGAAAAGATTTCATCAGCCGAAAGCTTTACGGAAACAGATTCAAGAGCCACCTTTGGAAGCGGGTAGAAGCCAAAGGAATGGATATTTACAAAGAGATTGTTCTTATAGTTTACACTTCCGTTTGTTACAGTGAAGTTTTCAGGTCCTTGAAGCACTTCGTTTAGGCCGTTAGCCTGCCAGATGAGATAATACTCACCTGCTTCTTTTATCTCGATATTCTCAAAGCTCGTTGTCTTTGTTCTGTTTACAACATCATACATATCGTGCTTTGCAATGAGATATTTTTCCTTATCGGAAAGAGAAGAAAGAAGCTTTGCAATGTTTGCGGCTGTTGTGAGGTCGGGATATGCACTTTCATCCACAACCGACTTCGGAATGAGATATGTATCATAAATACAAAGAGTGTTTCTTGCATCATAGTTTATTGCCGGGGTGAATGTGCCGGTGCGGTTAATCTTTATAAGAGCTGCAACAGCCATATCCTGACGGGCTGTGTATGTACCGCCGGTAAATGTCTTTGCTTCAGCATCAACCGTTGCCCCGGTATATCTTGATGCACGATAGCCGTAAGCGTGCCACGTGAGAGAATGGATTGCTGAGTTTGAACCCGATGAGTGAGTTACCTTATCAGCACCCGTAACAGACAACCAATACTGGAGGTTTGAACCGCTTAAGATTCTCCACGGGTCGGTATTATACTCTGCATAACCGAGAGTCGGAAGAGTTGCCTTCACGATTTCGCCTGACATATTATAGCTTGCGGAGCTGAAGTTATAAACAAGCCCGTCAAGCTCACGCCTTACCTCAACGGACACGGTGACACTTACAGGATCTCCGTTTTCATTGGTTGCAGATGCGGTAACGGTGGTCCTACCTACCGAAACCGCTGTCATAACACCACTCTCATCAACGGATACGATGTTTGCATCTCCGCTTTCGTATGCTACGGAGTAGCTTCCGATATCCCCCGTTTTTCCGTTTGACATAACTGCTCCTGCACCAAAGGCCGCAGAGCTGTTGTTTTCATCATTTTCAAAGAAAACAAAATTGGGCTTTGCCGAGGAAAGAGCTTCAAGATACGGTTTTCCCTCAACAATAATATCAACAGAGTCGGAAACCTCCGTACCCTTCACCGTTGCGGTGATTGTGGCATTTCCCTTTGAAACGGCGGTAACAACACCGTCTTTATCAACTGTTGCAACATTGTCATCGGAGCTTTTGTATTCAACTTCATAATCTCCTGTGGGAATGTCGCCGTTTTCAAGCCACAGCTCAACGGAAGATGTTGCACTTCCGCCCTCGGAAAGAGTTGTTTCGCTCAAAGTAAGCTTAAGTCTCCCGATTTCAGGACGGTTGATTGTTCCTTTATGATGAAGGTCAAATGAATAGAGGTTAACATAAATTGCAGGTCCGTTTTTGCCTTTATATTCTTCTGCAAGCTTTTCATTGAGACCGTTTGAATAGAAGAAAAGAACATAGTCTCCTGCTTCCGTTATTTCATAGTCTTCCAAAAAGCTCGTTTTTGTTCCTGCCGATGCCGCATACATATCAACATTGCCGATAAAGTATTTTGAAAGATTCGGTCTTACGGTTCCAACAAGTGCCGAGTTTGCAAACTTAAGTCTCTGCTGATAATTTCCGATAAGCTTTGAATACGGAACAAGATACACTTCATAAACGCAAAGGTCGGGGCGTGCGTGGTAGGTTACCGTGGGAATGAATGTTCCTGTCTCATCAACCTTAAGTCTTATTGCTGTAACGCTGTCGTGCTTGACAGCACCCGAGCTCCATGCACGTGTACCATATGCATACCAATACAGTGCATTGGGTTTCTTATTGCCGTCAGCTGTGTTTGCAGTAAGTGCAGGTGAGCTGAGTGCACGATAATGACCGTCAACTACCCAGGAATCGCCCGCTGTATTTGCCCAGGTGAGGTTGCCCGAAGCATCAATATTTGCCGAGGAGTCACCATAGGTCTTGAGTGTTGCGGAATCTATTTCCGTTTCACTCTCATACCCTGCCGCACCGAAAACAAAGTGCATACCGTCTCCAACTTCTCCCTCATCTGCGGAAACTACGGGAAGCATGGATATACACATAGCAAAAGCAAGTATAAGGCTTAAAAATCTTTTCATTTTCGCTTCTCCTTTCAGGGACAAATGTAGGGGAAGATAATATCTTCCCACGGGCGGATAATATCCGCCCCTACACGGTAGGGAACGACCTGTGTGTCGTTCCGCAGCGGTTTTGTTTTTTCTCTATTATTCAACGGAAATGCTTCCGTCTGAAATTTCTTTTAATGTTCCGTTGTCGTTGATTATTGCATAACCTGTTACCGTAACAGTGTTTTCTGTGTCGTTTGTCAATGTGAACTGGCTCTTATCTGTAAGCATCGGAATCTTCTTTCCACCGAAGATAATTCCCTTTTCAACTGCATCGCTAAATCCTATAAACTCTGCCATAACAGCTGTATATTCACCGGCGGGAAGAGTATCGAGAACTATTTTTCTCATTGTCTTTCCGAGTGTGGGAGCTTTATCACCATATACTGCCGTAACTGTTGCTTTTTCCCAGGCAGAGAAGGTATATGTGCTTTCTGTTGATACGATTTCATCGTTCTTTGTCCAGTACATAAAGACCTTGCCCTCGGGAACAGAGGCGATGCAGGTTACTTTATCACCGTATGCATAGCTTTCTTTTTCGCCGTTTACTGTTATCTCAATATTTTTTGCAAGCGGTGCATATTCTGCAACATAAACTCCGTTACCTGCGTCCTTCCAACCGGTAGCTTTTCCATAACCGGGAAGGCTTGGAAGTGTGTCACCATCCATAAGCTGACCGTTTGCATTGTAATATTCTTTCTTTGTGCTTTCTGCACCTTTTTCTTTATAAACTGCAATGAGGTTGTTTGCCTCGGCGTAAGCTTTATATGTAAAGGAAGAATTATATGAAATTATCTGCTTTTTATCGGTTGCGCCCTTCGCCCAATAGAGGAAGTTATATGTCTTATCGCCTTTTGTAACGCTCTTCGGAGCTTCTACCGAAACAACTTCGCCGAGTGTTATGGCTCTTGTTGCAATGATATCCTCTTCAGACTCTGTTCCCTCTCCGTATACTGCAAACGCACGGAGAGTTGCACTTCCTCCGACAAATTCCTCTTCGGCATAATCGAAGGAAGAATCGATGGATACCTCTTCTTTTTTCTCGGTGTAGAGAGAGAATGAGAAAAGATTTACATATATCGCAGGTCCGTCTTTACCTTCGTACTTTTCTGCAAGAGTTTCGTTGAGACCGTTTGAATATAGGAAAAGAACATAATCTCCCTTTGTTTCTTCCGTTACCACAATCTCATCAAGCTCAACAGTTTTTGTTCCTGCAGTTTCGGCGTACATATCCACATTTCCTATAAAGTAATTTGAAATATTCGATCTCACTGTATTAACAAGTGCCGCATTTGCAAACTTAAGCCTTTGCTGATAGTTTCCAATAAGCTTTTTATATGGCGCAAGATACACCTCATACATACAAAGGTCATTTCTTGCATAAAAAGTAAGCTTTGGGAGATAAGTTCCAACTTCGTCAATCTTAAGTCTTATTGCCGCAACACTGTTGTGCATTATCTTGCCATCATCCCACGCACGTGTACCGTATGCATACCATGAAAGTGCATTAGGTTGCTTTATAGTGCTTGTTCCGACATCTGCACCGGTAAGAACGGGGTATCCCGTCTGTGCACGGTAATGACCATCCAAAACCCACATATCGGTATTTTCCGATGCCCATGTAAGGGATGCTGATGCATCTATGCTTGCCGATGTATCTCCATAGGATTTGAGTGTTTCGGAATCTATCTCTGTCTGAGAATCATACCCTGCTGCACCGAAGTCAAAGTTGTATTTGACTTCATATTCTTTGTCCGCCGCAAACACGCTCGGCACAAGGGATACGAGCATTGCTATTGCCAGAATAATTGATAAAGTTTTCTTCATAATAATACCTCCTGAAAAGATTAAACTTCTTCAAAATAAATAATATCATCTGCCTTTATACATTTTCGCCATATTGTACATTTTTCGTAAAACGTATGATATGACTACAATCTTTTTTTATTTATGTTTTAATAATGTTACCACAAAAGAAAGGACCTTTGATATGAGTATTAAAAAAATGATATCGGAGCTTTTTGATATCAAGCTTCCCGAAGCTGTTTCGGAAGTTGATTCAGACGGTGTTTATGTAAGCTGCAACGAAAAAGGAGCAGTAGTCGGCGGTGCAACAATTCCGCAGAAAGCAAGGGCATATTCACTCCTTGCCAAAAACATACGTGAAGGAAAAAGCACCTTTGAAATTTCCGAAAAACCCCATTTTGAAACATTGGGTGCAATGATTGATATGTCCCGTGGCGGTGTTATGAAGGTTGAATCTGTTAAGAAATACATAAAGTACCTTGCCGCACACGGATATAATATGCTTATGCTCTATACCGAGGATACATATGAAGTAAAGGAATACCCTTACCTCGGTTATCAGCGCGGAAGATATACTGTTGGGGAGCTTCGCGAGATAGACGATTTTGCCTTTTCTCTCGGAATCGAGGTTATCCCCTGCATACAGACTTTAGGCCATATGGAGCAGTTTTTGCGCTATTCCGTTAATGACCCGATTGCAGACAATGCAAGAGTTCTTCTTGTGGGTGAAGAAAAGACCTATGAGTTCATTGAAGCCTGCATAAAGACCGTGAGGTCTGCATTCCGCACAAAGCGTATTCACATCGGCTGTGATGAAACTGTAGGACTGGGACTTGGTCAATATCTTGTTAAAAACGGTATGCGTGACCGCTTTGAGATTTTCTCGGAGCATCTCGGTCGGGTATGCGAGCTTTGCAGAAAATATGATTTCCACCCGATGATGTGGAGCGATATGTATTTCTCAATTGTTGAAAAAAGCAAAGAGGAAGACTATATGCCCCACGTTATTGTGCCGCAGTATGCAATAGATGCAATGCCCGATGCGGATATGGTATTCTGGGATTATTACCACACAAACAATGAATTTTATAAGATAAACATAGAAAAGCACAAGAACTTCAACCGCCCTGTTGTTTTCGGCGGCGGAATCTGGACCTGGGACGGATTTGTTCCGAATTATGACCACACCTACAATACAATGAAGCCGGCGCTTGAAGAGTGTCTCCGCGGCGGTGTTCCCGAGGTTGTTGTTACCATATGGTCAAATGACGGTTGCGAAACAAGCCATATGCTGGCAATTCCATCTCTTTCCCTCTTCTCCGAATATTGCTATAAAGGAGAGACCTGCACCGAGGATGATATATGGTCCTTCTCAAACTTTGCAACAGGAATGACCGAGGAGCTTTCTCACGCAATAAGCGATTTCTTCTTCCGTGAAGACGGTGCAATAAGAGCAGGAAAACACGTTTTATGGAGCGATCCGCTCATAAACCTTCTTTGCTTTGACATCAACATTGAGGGAGGAAAGAAATATCTTACCGATGCAATCGAGGTCTGCAAAAAGTATGAGAACACCGGGTATATCCTTGCAGTTCTCCGTGCCTGCCTTGACAAATGCGATATTCACTTAAATCTTCGCAATAAATACAAAGCAGGAGACCGAGCATGGCTTTCAGACTTTGTTAAAAGAAGACTTCCCGAGATTATAGCTGACTTTGAAAAACTCCACACTCTCCACCGTGAAATGTGGTATCGTGATTATAAAGTGTACGGCTTTGAAAATATTATGTGCCGCTATGGTGCCGCCATTGAACGTCTCCGCCATACCGAGAGAGTTATAAACGATTATCTCTCCGGCGTCATTTCCGAAATTGAAGAGCTTGAGCCCGAGCTTATCCGTGGTCAGAAATGCAAATGGCTCGGCGCAAATGACTTTATGTATATACACACAATGTAGCAACATAAAAACAGAACGGCTATTTTTTGCCGTTCCGTTTGATGTCTTTATATTCCGCTTCAAAGAAATCGTGTGATACACGTATTCCGGGATATCTTTCAAGAAGCTCACGAAGTGCCGCTCGCTCTTCTTTCGGAGTATATCCGCGATATTTCTTATAGCATTTTCCAAAGTATGTCGGACTTCCGAATCCGCACATATCGGATATATATGAAAAAGAATAATTTGAAAAACCGAGTGCACGATGAGCACGCTTTACCCGAACTTTTTGGAGATAAATGGAGTATGTATCACCAATAGTTTTCTTTATCGCTTTATAAAAATCAGTTCTGCAAAGACCTGATACACGAAGCAACTCCTCACAATGAATTTTCTTTGAAAAATTACTGTTCATATATCCCACTGCACGAAGTGCAGGAATGAGTCTGTCTGAAATAATGCTGTCTGCCCAATTCTTTTCCGAAGCTGTGAGAGCAAATTCCGGCAAAGCAAAAATTTTGTTTACTTCATTAAACACTATCGCCCTGTCAATTTCTTTTTCTCTCTGTAATTGCATAAGCACACTAAAGCAATCATATGTAACTTTTCTTGATTCCGGAGAAAACTTTCTCAAGATCGGTAAAGAAACCTCCCCATCGAAAAATCGGTTAAGAAAAAGAAATGCAACAGTTTCAGTGGAAAGCAAGTTTGTTTTTTTCAGGAGCCACTCAAATGAAATATTGAAATTTACAATCTCGTTTCCTTCTTTCAACTCGAAAGAATGCTTTGCTCCTGCAGGTATAAGAATCATATTTCCTTCCGAAAGCTCGTAACTGTCATTCTCTACACCCATTCGCATTATTCCTTTATGACAATAATATACCTGCGGAAAATCATGAGTATGAAAATAGCTGATTTTCGGGACTACCACACGGGTATATACCTTCAGCTCTCTCCCGAAGAAAAATTCAAATTCAAAGTCTATTCCCGGAAATTTATCATAAGGAACGTCAAGTCTCCCCATCATCCTCACCCCCTAATTGGATTATAGCATCTGAACTTCCCTTTTTCAAGATAAAATACGTACAATATGGCGAGTTTTATAATTTCATTTGTGTTAGAATGAAAACAAAAGAAAGGATTGATATTTTTATGAAGCTTTATGCAAACTTACATACTCATTCAACTCACTCTGACGGAAAGTTTACTCCTGCTGAAATTGCCCGTGTTGCAAAGGAAGAGGGCTATGGTGCAGTAACAGTTACCGACCACGATACGGTAACAGGTTTCCCGGAACTCAAGGCAGAATGTGAAAAACTGGGACTTGAAACAGTTTTCGGTGCTGAATTTTCTTCTCCGTCAAAGCTTCTTGAAGGTAAAAAATATATGGAAGCAGATTTCCATATCTGTGGCTTTCACTTTGACCCCGAATACCCTCCGATGAAGCAGTATCTTAAAGAAATGAGTCTCAGAGAGACTGACCAGACCAGAACACTTTTTGAACGTGCAGTAAGACTTGGCAAGATAAATGGTATTGAATGGGAAGAGGTTTTGGAGTTCAACAAAGGAATAACCTGGCTCTGCAATGACCATCTCTGGCGTGCGCTTCTTGCAAAGGGACTTATGCATCCTTCCGACCGCGGTTGGTATTTTAAAGAACTTTTCGGTGTTCACCGCTATGAAGTTCCGCCATCATACCCATTCAAGCAGGAGCACGAAATTATAAAGCTTATCCACGATGCCGGAGGAATTGCAATAGTTGCTCACCCTCACGGTCAGCTTATGCATATGGATGCTCTCCGTGAAATGGGAATAGACGGTCTTGAAATCTGGCATCACCTTCTCACGGAAGAAGAAAAAGAAGAAGGCTTAGCTTATGCACACAAGCACGGACTCTATATTTCCGGCGGAAGTGACCACGACGGCTTCTGTGCAGGCATTACAGATAAGGATAATCCGAGATACGCACCTGCCTGCGCATATGGTACAACAAAGGAATACTTTGACGAAATTAAAAACAGAAAAATAAACAGATAGGGGTTTTGAATATGAAAAAAGTTATCAGCCTTATCCTTGCAGGTGCAATGACGCTTACATTTGCATCAGCCGCATATAGTGATGTTCCCGAAAGCCATTGGGCTTACGGTGAAATTATGGTTGCTAAAGAGAACGGACTCTTTGAGGATTCCGCAACTTTTTCTCCCGATTCCATAATGACAAAAGAAGATGCTGCAAAAGCTATCTCAGCACAGTTTGAGGATGCAGACTTCTCTGCGTTTCTCAACTCAAGTGATAAAACTTCCGCAATAACAAGAGAGGAAGTTGTATATCTTTTTGCCAAAGCGAAAGGATACGAGGACACATACGCTTATGCCCTTGATAAATTCTCCGACAAGGATGAAATTTCGGATGAATATATATCGGAAGTGAGGGTTTCGGTTGCAAACGGTCTTATTTTAGGTCACAGCGATGATACCTTCCGCCCGAAGTCAACACTCACAAAAGCCGAGTTTGCAGTCCTTCTCTACCGTACACTTTACGGTGAGGAAATTCTCAAGGCAAGACGCCAAAAAGCAATTGATTATATGACAAAACAGACGACTCTTCTCTGGAGACCGACAGAGGATATTTTCTACACAACCCAGTCAAATGTCACCCCCGAAGAAGCCAAAGAAAACGTTCAGTTTCACCTTTACAAAGACAGAATTTATCACGGAGTTCCCTACAGCTACGCAGGCGGTGCTTCTGAAGCTTTTCTCGACTATGCAATCGAGCAGGACGAAAACGGAGTTTATCTCATTGACGGACTCACTTGGGAAAATATAAGCGGAGGAAGCGGCATCGGCAGAATCGGAAACGACTGTTCAAGTGCACTTCTCCACTCGTGGGGACAGCTCGGCGAAACCTTCGAGGCAACAACAACGGGATACCTCACAGAAAAATACGGTTGCCTCCCCGTTGATGATTACAAGTCCGTCTTTGACAAATACGAAGATACCGGAGAAATCGTAAAGGAAAACGGAGATCAGGTAATCTTCCGTGCTTTCTCACGTATGAAGCCCGGTGACGGTGTTGTCAAACGTGCTAACAACAGCGGTCATTGCAGAATGATAACGGAAATCAATACTGTGTATCTCCCCGATGGCACAATCGACGGCGAAAACAGTATGATGACTATGATAGAGCAGACTGTCGGCTCATTTAAGAAAGAGCAGACATATTTTGACGAAAACCTCGGTTGTGATGTCTATAAGGTAGGTATTGAGCAGACCTTCAGCTTTGCTGCTATGGCAAAAGCGAAATACATTCCCATCACCTGCCGTGCACTTCTCGATCCTGCTCCCATTGCAAAAGCGGTTGTTATCGATTCCGAAACCGTTTTTGACAAAGACACAATCCTTAAAGGTACGCTTACCTGCAATTGGATGATGGACTCCGTAACACTTACAATCACAGACAAAAACGGAGATCAAGTTCAGAACGCAACAGCCTATGTAAGCCGCAAAACAGGACAATATATGAGCTTTGACCTTCAGGAATTTGTTACCGTAAATCCTGTCCTTGTCCGTGGCGAGGTTGACCTTTCAAAGCTTGATAGCGGAAGCTACGGTTGCTCTCTCTCCGTTCGTCTTATTACCGGCGAGGTTGTAACCGTTCGTGAGTTTGACTTTGAAATTTAAGTGTGATAAAATACAGGGGCAAAGCGACAACTTTGCCCCTATTCTTTTACGGAGGTTTTTGCTATGTTTTCAGAAAACGAAAAAGCGATTGAAAATATAAAAGAAGAGCAATGCTGGATAAACCCATTCAAGCTTTCCTTTGAAATGATAAAGGGGGTTACGGAGCTCGTTGTATCCGATGATGATATTGAAGATGCAAAAGAGAGGCTTTCCCGATTTGCTCCCTTTATTAAAAAGGTATTTCCCGAAACGGAGAATACAGACGGAATTATAGAGTCTCCCCTTCGTGAAATTCCCCGGATGCAGAAAGCTCTTGAAGAAGAGTATCAAACCGAGCTTCCGGGAAGGCTCTTTCTCAAAATGGACAGTCACCTTGCCGTTGCAGGCTCTGTAAAAGCAAGAGGCGGAATATATGAAGTTTTAAAGCACGCCGAAGACCTTGCCCTTTCTCAAGGCAAAATTTCACTTTCCGATAACTACGAAAAGTTTGCAAGCGATGAAATGCGTGAGTTTTTCAAGCAGTATACAGTTCAGGTAGGCTCAACGGGAAATCTCGGTATGTCCATCGGAATTATGAGTGCGGCACTCGGCTTTACTGTGAAAATACATATGTCTCACGATGCAAAGAAGTGGAAAAAAGACCTTCTCAGAAGTCGTGGAGTTGAGGTTATCGAATATGAAAGTGACTATTCCCTCGCAGTTTCGGAAGGAAGAAAAAGTTCCGACCTCGACCCTATGAGCTACTTTGTTGACGATGAGAAATCCGTTGATTTGTTCCTCGGCTATGCAGTTGCGGCAGGAAGGCTAAAAAAACAGCTTGACGATAAAAGTATCACGGTGGATGGAAAGCATCCGCTTATAGTCATCATACCTGCAGGGGTGGGCGGTGCACCCGGAGGCATCTGCTACGGTTTGAAACGTATATTCGGAGACAATGTCCATTGTTTCTTTGCGGAGCCGTCAAACTGTGCTTCCGTTCTTCTCGGCATCGCAACGCAGAAGTTTGAAAAAGCGAATGTCCGTGACTTCGGAGCAAGCGGAAAAACCGAAGCTGACGGTCTTGCTTGTGCAAGTCCTTCAAGTTTTGTCACAAGAATTATGACAAATCTCGTTTCGGGAATATTTACCGTAAACGACGGAAAGCTCTATGATTATATGCGACATCTTATCACTTCCGAAAACATAAGAATAGAGCCGTCAAGCTGTGCAATGTTTGAAGGTGTAGCAAACCTCACCGCTTACGAAAACTCCGCAGAATACTTCAAAAAACAAGGAATTTCAAAAGATATTTTGAAAAACTCAACTGTCATTGCCTGGGCAACGGGCGGCAGTCTTGTTCCCGATGAAATTTTCACCGAATATCTTAACACTTACCTATAATTTATGGCAGAGTGCGTGGCTAACTTTCCACGCACTCTGCCATTATTTTATCATCATTCACGAAAACTTTATAATCTGCGCTTTTGCAATTATTTTTAAGATATATTTCCGAGAGCTTATCTTCTATCTCACTCTGTATTATCCGCCGCACGGGGCGTGCACCATATTTGCTGTCATAACATTTTTTTACCAGAATTTCTTTTACTTCGTCCGACAAATCAATTTTAATTCCGATTTTCCGCGCTCTGACTATAGTTTTTTCAAGCATTCTGTCGCAGATTTCAGAAACTGTTTCACAAGACAGCTTATCAAATACTATTATCTCATCTATTCTGTTTATAAGCTCCGGAGTAAAGCTTTTTCTTATCTCCGATACAATTTCCTTTTCAAAGTTCTGATTTCTTTCTTTTTCTCCCTCCGAGAATCCGACCATTTCCCTCATAGCGCGATCAGCTCCCACATTTGATGTCATAACGACCACAGTATTTCTGAAATCTGTTTGTCTTCCATGAGAATCCGTGAGCATTCCATCTTCAAGAATCTGCAGAAGCAAATTTGTAACATCGGGATGAGCTTTTTCAATCTCATCAAAAAGAACTACCGAATATGGATTTTTGCGTATCTTATCCGTGAGACTTCCTCCGTCTTCGTGCCCTACATAGCCGGGAGGAGAGCCGATAAGCTTTGAACTTTCGTGGCGTTCCATATATTCGGACATATCAATGCGGATTATCTTTTTCTCGTCACCAAAAAGCACCTCTGCAAGAGCTTTGCAAAGCTCTGTCTTTCCAACTCCCGTAGGACCGGCAAAAAGGAATGACCCAACAGGACGCTTTGTGTCGGAAATTCCGCATCTTCTGCGACGGATTGCTTTTGAAACCGACACCACCGCTCTTTCTTGTCCTATAACTCTTTTCCCGAGAAGCATTTCAAGCTCAAGTAGCCTTCTGCTCTCACTTTCGGTTATCCTCGATGCAGGAATTCCCGTTTGTTCACAGATTATCTCCGCAATACTCTCTTCATTTATCTCTCGTTTGTTTTCGGAAAACCTCTGCAGCTCGTCTTTTAACTTTTTCAATTCCTTCTGTAGTATATTCTCACGGTCACGGACCTTTGCCGCACCTTCATAGTCCTGCAGTCTCACACATTCACTTTTTTCCTTTCGCAGTTTCGCAATTTCTTCTTCAAGCTCACACATTCTCGGAGGCGGTGCGGAAGTAAAAAGCCTTGCTCTGCTTGCCGCCTCGTCAATCAAATCTATCGCTTTATCGGGAAGATTCCGGTCGTTTATATATCGAACAGAAAGCTCCACAGCCGCACGCAACGCACCATCGGTTATTCCTATTTTATGATATTCCTCATACTTGCCTCTGAGTCCTTTAAGAATTCCGAAAGCACGTTCCATATCCGGCTCATCCACTTTTACGGGTTGAAATCTGCGATTAAGTGCGCTGTCTTTTTCGATATGTTTTTTATATTCATCATAAGTTGTTGCACCTATAATCTGAATTTCCCGCCTTGACATCGCAGGTTTTAAGATGTTCGCCGCATCTATCGCTCCCTCTGCAGAACCTGCTCCGACAATTGTATGGATTTCATCTATAAAAACTATTATGTCCTTTGCCTTTATAATCTCTTTGAGAATTGCTTTTATCCTTTCTTCAAACTCACCTCTGTATTTTGTACCTGCCACCACGGCCGAAATATCAAGCATATATATTCTTTTTGAAGTCATCTGCTCCGGTACCTTGCCACTTACAATACGCTCTGCCAGAGCCTCTGCAATCGCAGTTTTTCCAACACCGGGATCTCCCAGCAGAATAGGGTTGTTTTTTGTTCTGCGCATAAGTATTCTTATAACTCTGTCGATTTCATTATCTCTGCCGATTACCGGGTCAAATTTCCCTGTTTTTGCAAGCTCACACAGGTCACGTCCGTAGTTTCTGAGGATTTTTGCATCATTCTTTTCCTTTCCGCTTTTTGACTCACTCCCTCTGCGATACTCGCTTTCACTCTCGCTTCCCATTGAAAGCATTACCCTCTGGAGCTTTTCACCATCGCACAGCTCTGCGATGAATTTTTTCCCATTGCATCTTTCTTCCTCGAGAATTGCCGAAAGAATATGCTCCGTACCAATATCGCCATCGTCGTAAAACGCTTTGTTGCAAGCCTCTTTTAAAATTTTTATTGCACATGGTGTAAGTCCCTGTGCCGTATCTTTTCCCACACTTCCGATTCCTATTTCATCACATATTTTTCTTTTTACCGATTCCGCCGTTATCCCCACATCCGAAAGCGAAGAAAATGCCTTTCCCTCCCTTTCTTTCAGAATCCCCAAAAGGATATGCTCGCTACCCACATATCCATGTCCCATTTCTGCCGCACATTTATGGGATGTACGCAACACATTTTCAACCGAAACAGTAAATCTTTTTTCAAAAAGCATAGTAGCCTCCGCCATTAAATTCATTATTCACAATAAGTATTCCCACGTATTTTCTGTTTTAGTAGCACCTTCATAAAAATTATAATTTATGACAAAATAAAAAATTTTTAATTTTTTTAGTTTTCCCCATTGATTTTTTCTCTATTCATTGTTACAATAGATATAATGAAAAAAGATGGAGGTGTTATTGATATGGCATATGTAATTACTGATGAGTGCGTAATGTGCGGTTCTTGTGCCGGTGCTTGCCCCGTAGGATGCATTTCCGAAGGCGATACAAAGTACATCATTGACAAGGACGCATGCGCAGGCTGCGGTGAGTGTGCAAGCTCTTGCCCGGTTGAGGCTATCGTTGAGGAATAATTTCAAAACGAACAAACGACGTAAGCGATTCGCTTACGTCGTTTTTGTTTTGAGATAGTATCGTAAAATGTACGTCCCAAAATAGCTTCCACACATCTTGTATCGCCTGCATTTTCGATTAGTATACTCTCGTCTTTTTTCCTTTACATTGAAAAAATTTTGTGTTATCATATAAATACCACACAGAATTGAATATATGTCATCTTTTTTATAGAAGTGGGCATTTTACTATTAGTAAAAGTGCTGACTTCAGTTTCCCATTTCTATAATGGGATGACGTTTCGATTTTGTGTGGTAGCAAATCGAAGTCGAGCATTTTTCGGTGTGTGCGATTTCGATTGCACACACTTTTTTATTTTGTGGGGATTGTTATAATTGTGTGACACCGTTGCTATCAAATTTTACAAAGGAGGTTTGTAAATGAAACTATTATCATACTTAACATTGGTGGCATGTTACCTTTTTTCAAATTTTATGAGCATCGGATTTAACCAAATGTATTATGAAGGCAGACTAGCAATTGCTATCGTTGTTATATTATGCATATCAACAAGTGTAGGGTTCGCTATTTTGGGATTTTACGCATCAAATAAATTCGTTGTGTCTGACGAAGGGCTTCGTTATAAAGTAATATCCATTTTTGCTATGTTTATCGGTGTTATTTCAGGAATAGGACAATTCACATCTATCTTTCCTAACGTTGAGTTGTTCGAAGCTTTAATGGATTCCCAAATGGCTTTGGCTCTTTTCCTTTCATTGATTAATTCCGCTTTTGTTTTCGGAATTTGTTTGTTTGTTGTTTTCAAAATGAAATATAAAAAACAAGAAAAAGTTAAAATCAAAAATAATCACTTATAAAAACTTTAAGTTTCCCCACAAAAGTAAAAACCGCAAGGCAAAACGCCTTGCGGTTTTTGTTTTTAATATCTCTTTTTCTTAGCGCGTGCGGCTTCGCTCTTCTTGCGGCGCTTTACGCTCGGGCTCTCATAATGCTCTCGCTTACGCAGCTCGGAGAGAACGCCTGACTTTGCGCAAGAACGCTTAAATCTCTTAAGAGCGCTCTCTAATGATTCGTTTTCCTTTAAACGAATTTCTGACATTGTATATCCCTCCCTCCGCGATAAGACAAAAATAATATTAACGTTACTATTATAATAAAAAACTTGCCATATGTCAACAAAAATAATTTTAAATTATTCGTTAATTTTAAAATTTATTTTACAATAAGGTTGACAAGTCTGTTTTTAACGACAATGCTCTTCACAAGCTTACCGTTTTCCAAAGCTTCTTTTACCTTGGGTTCTTCCGATGCAAGACGGATTGCTTCATCGTCGGAGATGTCTGCAGGAATTGTGATTCTTGCCTTAATCTTGCCGCAGACCTGAACTGCAATCTCAACTTCCGATGCCTTTGTTTTGCTTTCGTCAAACTTCGGCCATGCACTTACGGAAAGGAATTCCTTTTCTCCGAAGCTTTCCCAGAGCTCTTCTGCCATATGAGGTGCAAATGGAGAGAGAAGCTTTAAGAGAATCTTCATATCGCCGCGTGTTACGCCGTTTGAGCTGAAGTCGTTTATAAGTGCCATCATGGAAGCAATAGCGGTATTGAACTTCATATTCTCAATATCTTCGCTTACCTTCTTGATGGTCTTGTGAATTGCGGCTTCGTTCTTCTTGCTGATTTCCTCGGATGCATCTGCATTTTCGGCAAGATTCCAGATACGATCGAGGAATCTCTTACAGCCCTTTACAGCCTGGCTGTCCCATGATGCAACCTTTTCAAAGTCACCGATATACATAATATAAAGGCGCATTGTATCGGCACCGTACTGGTCGATGATGTCGCTAGGGTTGATTACGTTACCACGAGACTTTGACATCTTCTCGCCGTTTTCGCCGAGAATCATACCGTGGCTTGTACGCTTTGCATAGGGTTCCTTTGTGGGAACTACGCCGATATCATAAAGGAACTTATGCCAGAAACGTGAATAGAGAAGGTGGAGAGTTGTGTGCTCCATACCGCCGTTATACCAGTCAACGGGTGCCCAGTAATCAAGTGCTTCCTTTGAAGCAAGAGCAGTATCACAATGGGGATCCATATAGCGGAGGAAGTACCAGCTCGAGCCTGCCCACTGGGGCATTGTGTCGGTCTCACGCTTTGCAGGTGCTCCGCAATGAGGACAGGTAGTGTTTACCCAGTCTGTGATATTTGCAATTGGAGACTCACCGTTATCCGTGGGCTCATAGGATTCGACTTCGGGAAGGCAAAGCGGAAGCTCACTCTCGGGAATCGGAATCCATCCGCACTTTTCACAATATACGAGAGGAATCGGCTCTCCCCAATATCTCTGACGTGAGAATACCCAGTCACGGAGCTTATAATTGGTTTTCGGCTGACCTACGCCCTTTTCTGCGAGAAATTCTACTATTTTCTTTTTGGCATCATTAACTTCAAGTCCGTTGAGGAAGTCGGAGTTTACCATTATGCCTGTT
>JAFSEA010000101.1 GCA_017435965.1 Oscillospiraceae bacterium | reverse complement strand
TTGGCATCAAGACCTGTTTTAGCGGCAGCCGCTTCCTGTGCCTGGGCAGCAGCCCTGGCGCTGTCGCTCATAACCATTGTGCCGAGGATATATTCAAATGTCTTTCCGGCGTTGCCTTCATCCTTGGGAACAACGGTAATTTCAACAGTGTCGGAATACACCTGTCCCTCATAGGAAACAGATGCGGTGATTGTTGCCTGTCCTTCGGATTTGCCCACAACCTTACCTGTATTGTCTACCGTTGCAACAGAAGGTGCGGAGCTTGTATATGAAATTGTGCCGCTGATGGGATTTCCGTCGTAGCCGACTGTTTTTACATCAATCTTTGCTTCTCCATCAACTTCGATTTCTGAAACATCACAGCTTGCAGAAACACTTGCACTTACTTCAACGAAAGTAAGCTTTGAAAGTCTTATGTAATAGCAGAGTTTAGCACCTGCTGTCAACGCAGATTCATCAGCACCACTGACACCGAAAATAACGTAATAATCTCCGGTTTTTTCAAATTCTATCAGCTCACCCTGAACTGTGACGGCTTCCGCCGAGTCATACTTTGCAGCGTCGGCACCTGCTCCGGCTTTGTATGTATTTTCCGATGAAATGAGCTTTTTAACTACGGAGTTTTCGCCGTTTGCTATATTGTCCTGAACAGCCAGTCCCATACCGAGAGTTGCTTTGCTGTTGGATGTCATCATATCCCATTCGGGCTTTATATCCTCAGCAGCGACGATATACATATCAAGCTTTGCACCATACATACTCTTGAGATATTCAAGCTTAGGTGCAAACAAACCTGTTTTGTCTACATGAATTTTCGCACCGAAGCTTATGGGCACACCTTGCTGTACACGTACCTGCTGCATAGTGATATACCACAAGTCATTAGCCAGAGTTCCGCCGTAATGCCAGTTATATCCGGCAGATGCCCACTTGTTTTTGGATATTCCGGTTGCCTCTACCGACTCATAAGTGGCAGAAGTCCCGCCTGCCGCTGTCTTTGAAAATACATATTCCATAGTTTCCGGCTCTGCGGCAGATACAGCCGGAGTTATTGCCGGAAGCAATGATATTATCATGCACAGCGTAAGAATAAGTGATAAACTTCTCTTAATTTTCATAAGTCCCTCCTGTTTTTAAAGTCCACACACGGGGAACAGAAAAATTCTGTCCCCCGCATCGGAAAATATTAGTCAAGTGCCACCGCTTCTGTATATGTTACTCTGTATACACCTGCATCATTATAAATTATATATCCGCGTGCATACGCAGCACTTCCGTTTGCATTGGGCTTTGCGGTAAACTGACCGTGAGAAAGCTTCTTCTGCGAAGTTGCCTTACTGTTACAGCTGTCAATGGTTGCATTTTGTGTTCCGAAGATTATACCCACTTCAGCAATAACCTTACCTGCAGTATCGTATTCTATCATACATGCATTGTCTTCTTTTACAGTGCCGTCAAGAACAACAACCGGAAGCTTTTCATCCGTAATATCACGTGCCTCAATGGAGCTTACCGAATCCCATACGTGATAGTCATAGGTTTTTCCATAGCCCACAAGCACACCGTCGCGATACCATGGCTTTTCGGAATCTTCTTCCTTGCGTATCAGGGTGTCGTATGCGAAAGGCTCGCCCTCAATATTAAAGGTTGTGTCGCTGTCAACAAACTCCGCAACAACTCTTGTGAGAGGTGCATCAAATACCGTTTCGGCTGTTACAGGACTGTCTTTTGCAACAATCCATTGTGAGAATTCAAAGCCTGTCATTTTAGGATTGCCCGGGAACTGAACCTTTCCGCTTTCGTCTGCCCTTGCCTGTGTGATATATTCGCCGTTTCCGCCGAAGAACTCAACAAGCTTATCTGTTTCGGAAACGTCCTCTGTGTAGATAGCTGTGAGATATGTGTTTGTTGCAAGAGTGAAGCTGAAGGTCTCATCGCTTGATACCCAGCTTCCGCCATCTGCAGTTCCGCGTACCCAATGGCGGAAGGTCTTGCCGGAAATTTCCGGTGCAGTAAGGGTTATCTCTTTGCCACGGGGATAAGATGTGACCGTGGGGTTTCCATCATCATATGCAACTGCAAGAGCAACCGTCGGTGACTCTACGTTCTCGACTTCTCCGACCTTCTTGAAGGAAAGGGAGGAAATATATGCATAGAAGCCTGTATACTTTGTAACATACGCTGTTGCGTTAGGATTATTTCCTGTTATGGAGAAGAGAAGATAGTATTCGTCTTCTGTTATTTCGGTCTCATCGAAAGTATAGGGGACTTTGTTTGCCGCAGTAGCGGAGGTTGCCTCGGAATATGTATCTGCACTTCCTATGAACTTGTTGGTTGTTTTTGCAATGCCTATAAGATCAAGAGCTTCTGTGTTGACATTAAGGATGCCGTCATCACCAAAAGAATTTCTTGACTCTACCCATGTTGCGGGGAGAAGATATGCAGAAACTATTCCGCCGCCCACATACGGGTTAACTGTGAGAGTGGGGACATATTTTCCCTTTTCTTCAAATCTTATCTTAAAGACAGCAGTATTTGTATTATGACCGCCTTCGCTGTTTATCTGGTTTGCAATATAAAGCCAGCTTTTTTTAACAGCTACACTTACAAGTCCGTAGGAAGCACCTTCAACGTTCCAATCACCGGTCAAGGTCTCTCCGTAGAAAGCGTAATTATAGCTCTTTGTTACCTTAATTGTGATTGTGTCGGAAATTGTTGTTCCGTCAACTGTTGCTGTGATTACAGCTGTTCCCGGAACGCTTCCGGCAGTAACATTACCTTCTGCATCCACGGTTACATTTGCATTTGATGACGAATAATTGACCTTTGCCGGAATTTCTGTTCCGTCTGCTGTTTTCACAACGCTTGTAAGCTTTGTGCTTCCGCCTGCATCAAGCTCTGTTGCATCTGCGGAAACCTCAACGGAAGCAGGGGTGAGCTTTGTGAAAGTAATTGTGCTCGGGTGAATGTAGTAGGAATTATTAGTTCCTGCACCGCTGACACCCTCTCTATATCCAACAACCGCAAAAATAACATAAGAGTCACCCTCCGGAAGTTCCACAGCCTGTGTTCCCGATACATACTTGATTTTTTCTGCTTTATACTCATTGTGTCCTATCGCATCTGTTGTTCCGTAGGTATCCTTTCCGTCTACAACTTTTTTAACTGATGTAGTAGACGGATTCTTCATATAATCGCTTATTGCACTTGTACTGATAGATGTCCAACTTTCGGGAGCAGCACCGGGGAGAATATAAACACTCATCATACCGCCGTTTGCATGTTCAAAATACGAAATCTCCGGCATATAAGTTCCGCCCTGTCCTTCCGGAACGTTTATTCTAAAAGCAATTCCGTTACTGCCTTCGGAGCAATATGTTCCTCTTGGAACAAAATGGAAAGAACCGTTTTCAAGAACTGCACCGGCTCTGTTTGTTACCGAATAGTCAACATATGCCCATTTATTGGGTGATTTTCCGTCTCCGGTAATTGAAGCAACTGTTTCATATGTGTGCTTGGTAGAATCGAATCCGACTCTGGCAGTTTCACCTGCAGCCTGCATGGAAATCACATACTCAAGTGTATTACTTTCCTCCGTTGTATTTGCGAATGCTGTGGGTATCATTCCGATAACCAAAGCTGCGCATAAAATAATTGCTAAAAACTTCTTCATTGTATAGTCCTCCTAATTTTAATTTGGATTATGCTCATATTTTATATGAAAGCAAATTTTCGTTCAATACAATAAGGTTGGAAAACCGGGCATTTAGCTTTGACATTTCTACTTGCATATGATAGAATTATTTTGCGTAAAGCAAGCTGTTGTCGGAGGTGAATTTTTCCTATGTCAATGCCATGTATCGGTCTTCCCACCGAGGCCATCACCACTCTGCCCATCACTGTCTCCACAAACTGTGTGCGTTATAACGGTGATATGCATTTTCACGACTACACTCAGGTTTGCCACGTGCTTTCAGGCACACAAAAGCATATTATCGGCGGCGAGGAAATTATTCAGAAGCCCGGGTCGGGCTCGATTATTCCGGCATATGTAAGCCATGAGACAGACACCACCGAATCCGATGACACTCCGGTAATAGTGTGGATAAAATTTTATGATAACTTTATGATGGAGCACGGCTATAATTTGTTCACAGGCTCTGCTGCCCATGCACGGTTTGAAGGACGTGCAATTCCTCCGTTTCGTGAATTCAATGAGGAGGAGGCTTTGGTCACCAATGAAATTATCCGTGATTTGCGTTCGGAATTTTCATTACAAAGAAAAATGTCTTATGCACGTATTGCGGAGCTTCTCGCACGATATTTCCGCATTTATTGCAATGACCCGATAGACAGCGACCTGTCTCTTGCAAAGGAGCGAACCGATGCGATAACACGGACGGCAAAATATATATCCACCCATCTCAACGAGAAGATTACCATTGAAAAACTGGCATCCATTGCCGCTATGTCCCGCCGTCTTTTCACCACCAACTTTAAGCTTATCACAGGAATGACGGTGCATGATTTTATCACCTCGGTGCGAATGCAACAGACTCAGGTGCTTTTGCGTTTTTCCGAAAAAAGTCTTCAGGAAATTGCTTCGGAAGTGGGGATGTACGACAAATCACATTTATCAAATGCCGTCACGGAGTATTTCGGGGTTCATCCATCTGTTATCCGAGAAAGTGCACGTAACGATGCACTGCTTATTGAGCAGCATCTTGCGGCTATGCGGCGTTGGAAATGGGTCTACGATGAAGCAGAACTTAAATCAGATACCGACATAAAAAAATGAAAGCAAAAATTTTGTGGAAATACACAAAATTACCGAAAGTATATAAATGTAAATCTCCCACCATTTTCCTTACATAAAAATCCCTTTGATGTAAAGAATAGAATTATAACTTCAAAACAAAAGGGGATTTATATTTATATGAAAGCAACAGGAATTGTAAGAAGAATCGATGACCTCGGTCGTGTTGTCATTCCGAAGGAGATACGCAGAACTATGAGAATAAGAGAAGGCGACCCGCTTGAGATTTATACCGATCGTGACGGTGAGGTAATATTTAAGAAATACTCGCCCGTGGGTGAGCTTGCCTCCTTTGCGGGGCATATCTGCGAAACTCTTTACAAGACCACGGGGGCGACGGCAATCGTTACCGACCGTGACACGGTTATTGCGGCATCGGGGTCTGCAAAGCGTGAGCTTTTAGACAAGCGGATCTCGGAGACTCTTGAGCACATTATAGAATCACGACAGATTTATCAGCACAAAAGCGGAGAGCCCAATGCAGATGTCCTCGGTGAGCCCTCGGGGCAGTATCTCTCCGTTGCGGCACCCATAATCTCCGAGGGCGATGTGTCGGGCTGTGTTGTGTTCGTCTATGACGGAGCAGAGGCAGAGCTTGGAGAAACAGGCTATAAGCTTGCCCAGACCATTGCAGGATTTTTGGGAAGACAAATGGAATCATAATCAAAAAACACCGAAAAGAACGACATTAGGAAAAGATGCCCCCTCATTGAAGGGGCATCTCAGACTGTCGAAAAAGGTGCGAGACCACAAGCGAAGAAACATATGTAGGGAACGACAACCGGTCGTTCCGTCTCGGTTTTTTCGCAGAACCTAATTTCAAAAAGACGCATAGTTTTCACAAAAGTCCTTGAAACATCGAG
>JAFSEA010000100.1 GCA_017435965.1 Oscillospiraceae bacterium | reverse complement strand
TCTTGACAATGTTGTCACAGAGTATGAAGAGCGATTTATGGAGCAGGGAATGAATATTTACAGAGTTGAGGCTTATAAAGTTTAAGGAGGAGCGCGGATGAGAAATCTGATCGATCGCCTTGGAGATGAATTTAACGGTTACTCAAAGGCACAACGCCTTATAGCAAACTATATTCTTGAAAACTATGACAAAGCGGCTTTTATGACTGCGGCAAAGATTGCGGCGGCAACCGGTGCAAGTGAGTCAACTGTCGTAAGGTTTGCGGCAGAGCTTGGATATGATGGCTATCCCGCAATGCAGCGAGATTTGCAGGAAATTATAAAAAATAAGCTCACGGCAACACAGCGTATAGCGGTTGCCAAAGAGCGTATGCAGGGAAATACTCTCGGTGCCGTTCTTCGGGCAGATGCAGACAGTATTATTGATGCAATGGCACGAGTTGATGAAGAACAGTTCAATAAAGTGTGTGAGTGCATCCTTTCTGCAAAGAACATTTATCTGATGGGAGTGAGAGCATCAAGTGCACTTGCTCAATTTCTCGGCTTTTATCTCAATTTAATGTTTCCCAATGTGCACATCATAAGCACAATAAGTGTAAGTGAAGTGTTTGAAGAGATTATCCGTGTTTCCGAAGAAGATGTGTTTATCGGAATAAGCTTTCCGAGATATTCAAAACGCACGCTGAAGGCGATGAAATATGCAAACAGCAGAAATGCAAAGGTTGTAGCTATAACCGATAATGAAAATGCACCTCTTTGCAGATACTCCGATTTCAATCTTACGGTAAGAAGCGGAATGGTTTCCTTTGCAGATTCTCTTGCAGCTCCGCTTTCGCTCATAAATGCACTTATCGCTGAACTAAGCATGAAAAAAGAAAAGGAAGTCGTGGAAATGCTCTCCGGTCTTGAAAATATCTGGGATGAGTATGATGTCTACGAAAAATCCGGAAATGAATAAAAAAATTGTTGTAATTGGGGCAGGGGCGGCAGGAATGCTTGCGGCAGGAACTGCGGCAGCTTGTGGTGCAGATGTAATTCTGCTTGAAAAGAACCCGTATCCCGGAAAAAAACTGAATATAACGGGCAAAGGTCGCTGTAATGTCACAAATAACTGTGATTTGGACGAGCTTCTTGCAAACATTCCAAAAAACGGAAGGTTTATGTACAGCTCTTTTGCTTTACTCACTCCGCAGAATATGATGGAGTTTCTTGAAAACCTTGGCGTCAGGCTGAAAACAGAGCGTGGATACAGAGTTTTTCCGGAATCGGACAACGCAAAGGAAATAACCGATGCACTTGTGAAGTATCTCAAGAAAAACGGTGCGAAAATCTGCAAGGATGAAGTTTTGGAGCTTCTTGTTTCCGATGGAGCAATCACCGGAGTCAGAGGAAAGGAAAAGGAGTATACCTGCGATTCGGTCATAGTTGCTACCGGAGGAATATCATATCCCCTTACCGGCTCAACCGGTGACGGATATAAATTTGCGATGTCCTGCGGTCATAAGGTAAATGAACCTCAGGGCTCTCTTGTGCCTCTTGTGGGAGAAGCGAGACTGTGCAAAAGTGCACAGGGACTGACGTTAAAAAATGTAACTCTTTCTGCTTTCAATCAAAAAGGGAAGGTTATCTTCTCGGAGCTTGGAGAAATGCTATTTACTCATTTTGGCTTGTCAGGACCTTTGGTGCTTTCTGCAAGTGCCCATATGCGTGATTTTGAAAAGGACAAGTATTATGTGTGCATAGATTTAAAACCGGGACTTACTCCCGAAAAGCTTGAAGAACGAATTCTTCGTGATATTGAAGAAAAGAAGAATAAAGATATGCACAATCTTCTCCGTGGTCTTCTTCCTTCGGGAATAATTCCCATTGTCCTTGAAAAAGCAGGGGTTGAAAGCTCTGTGAAGGCTAATAGCCTTACGAAGGAAAACAGAAGAAAACTTCGCGATACAATGAAAGCTCTGCGGATTGATATAGATAAAAAACGTCCCGTCTCCGAGGCAATTGTAACCTCCGGCGGCGTTGACGTAAAAGAGATTAACCCAAAGACAATGGAATCAAAGAAAATAAGCGGTTTGTATTTTGCAGGTGAAGTGCTTGATGTTGATGCTTATACCGGTGGCTTTAATTTGCAGATAGCCTGGTCAAGCGGATATTCGGCAGGGTACAATGCCGCACAGAAATAGAGGGGAAATAATATGAAAAGGACAGCAATAGCGATTGACGGACCGAGCGGTGCAGGGAAAAGTACGATTTCAAAGCTTCTTGCAAAGGAATTCGGTTTTACCTATGTAGATACCGGTGCAATCTATCGCACGGTCGGTGTATATGTTTACAGAAAAGGTGTTCCTTCAAATGATGCGGTGGAGGTTGAAAAACTTCTTCCGGAAATTGATATTCAGATTAAACATATCGGTGGAGAACAACGCATCTTCCTTAACGGAGAGGATGTCTCGGAAAAAATACGCGAACATATCATTTCAAAATATGCCTCCGATGTTTCTGCAATTCCTGCGGTAAGAGCATTTTTACTTGATATGCAAAGAGAGTTTGCACGTCGTGACAATATTATTATGGACGGAAGGGATATAGGAACGGTGGTTCTTCCCGATGCCGACATCAAGATATTTCTTACCGCAACGGACGAAGACCGGGCAGGAAGAAGGTATGATGAACTCAAGGCAAAAGGTCAGAACGTGGAATTTGAAAAAGTGCTTTCGGATATGAGAATTCGTGATGCACAGGACTCGGAACGAGCAGTTGCACCTCTCGTTCCGGCTCACGATGCAATACAAGTAGATACTACCGGAAATACATTGGAAAAAAGTGTCCTTATTCTTAAAAACCTTATTGCTGAGAGGTTGAAGTAATCATGTTTTTTTATAAAGTTCTTTATTGTATAGCCATTCCGATTTTGCGTATGGTATACCGAGTGAAGATAACGGGAAGGGAAAATATTCCCGAAGGAGCGGTTGTTGTCTGCGGAAATCACACTTCGCTTATGGATGCATTCTTTGTTGCTATGGCGTTCGGAAGAAAAGAGCATATGGCATATATGGCAAAAATTGAGCTTTTTAAAGTTCCGGTAATCGGTTTTCTTATGCGGAAAATTGAGGCTATACCGGTTGACCGCGGTGCTGCAGATATGTTAGCTCTAAAAACTGCAATCGCAATGTTGAAAAGCGGGAAAAAAGTGATGATTTTTCCGGAGGGAACAAGAGTAGACGGTGACTCGGCAAGTGAAGACGGAGCAAAGACCGGAGCTGCAATGATAGCTTGCAGGGGAGGAGCCGATATGTTGCCGATATACATAAGTACAAAGAAACGTTTGTTCAGACGTGTCAATGTTATTGTCGGTGCGCCGGTAAAAACAGATTCCTTTGAAGGTGCAGGCAGTGCAAAGTATAAAAAAGTAATCCGACACGTATTTGAAGAAATCCTCCGTATGGGAAAAGAGGGTGAAAACAATGCCTGAGATTCAGGTGGCAGAAAGTGCCGGCTTTTGTTTTGGGGTGAGAAGAGCCGTTGACATTGCGGAGAAACTCGGAAAAGACGGAGTGAATGCTTGCACGATAGGTCCGATAATCCACAATGCACACGTAGTCACTCATCTTGAAAAACTCGGAGTTCCAAGTGTTGATAATGTTGAGTCTGTTCCCAAAGGTGCTCTTGCAGTAATAAGATCTCACGGAGTGGCGGAAAGTGTCTATCGTGCACTTGAGGAACGGGGAATAGAATATACGGATGCAACTTGCCCCTATGTTATGAGAATTCATAATATAGTCAAAGAAAAGTATTCTGAAGGCTTCAACATTATAATCGTTGGAAAAAAAGAGCATCCTGAGGTCCTCGGTATCGCAGGTCAGTGTGAAAATGCAGAAATTGTCGGCTCGGGAGAAGAAATGTCTGAACTTCTCAAAAAGCACGAAAACCTTTGTGCCAAGCGTGTTTGCGTGGTTGCACAGACCACCATCGGGAGAAAAATTTGGGAAAGTTGCGTAAAAAATCTAAAAAAAGTGTGTACAAATTGCGAAATATTTGATACAATATGTCTTGCGACCCATAAAAGACAGACTGAAGCTGCATCACTTGCGGCAAAATCGGATGTGATGGTCGTAATCGGGGATAGGACAAGCTCGAACACTCAGGAGCTTGTTGAAATATGTCGTGCTCATTGTCCCGAAGTGATTCGCGTTGAAAATGCAGAGGAGCTTCCTTCCTTTGATTTTTCAAAAGCGAAAAGAATCGGAATAACGGCAGGGGCATCTACACCCGATTGGATAATTAAGGAGGTAAAAGGCAAAATGAGTGAAGAAATCAAGAACTTTGAAGGCGAATCTTTTGAGGAGATGTTACTTAACTCTCTCAAAACTTTTAATAATGGAGATAAGGTTGTCGGCGTGATAACAGCTATCACACCTTCCGACATACAGGTTGACCTTGGCGCAAAATACGCCGGTTATATCCCGTACTCGGAAGTCAGCGACGATGCAGATGCTGCATCAAAGTACAAAGTCGGCGATGAGATTGAGTGCTCCGTTGTCCGCGTAAACGATGTAGAAGGAATCATCACACTTTCCAAGAAGCGCCTTGATGCAATCAAGGGTTGGGATGATGTTGAGCTTGCTCGTCAGGACAAGACAACAGTTGAAGGAACAGTTATCGATGTAAATGCAGGTGGTGTTATCGTTTCTGTCCGCGGTCTCCATGTATTTGTTCCCGCATCTCAGACAGGTCTTCCCAAGAGTGCAGAAATGACTGAAATTCTCAAGAAGAAGGTTCAGCTCAAGATTAAGGAAGTAAATCGTGCTCGCCGTCGCATTGTCGGTTCTATCCGTGAGGTTGCATTTGAGGCACGTCGTGAAGCAATCGAACGCGTTTGGGCTGATATCGAGGTTGGTAAGGTATATAAGGGTGTTGTTCGCTCTCTCACTTCATATGGTGCATTTGTTGATATCGGTGGCGTTGATGGTATGGTTCACATTTCCGAAATGTCATGGACAAGAATTGCTCATCCGTCCGAGATGTTCAAGGAAGGTCAGGAAATCGAAGTCTTTGTTACAGCTCTCGATGCTGAAAAGAAGAAAATTTCTCTCGGCTACAGAAAGGCAGAAGATAATCCGTGGACAAAGTTCACATCTGCTTACAATGTAGACGATGTTGCAAAGGTAAAAATCGTTAAGCTTATGCCCTTCGGTGCATTTGCTGAAATTCTCCCCGGTGTTGACGGTCTCATTCACATTTCTCAGCTTACAAACAGCCACGTTGCAAAGGTTGCTGATGTAGTTAAGGAAGGTGACGAGGTCGAGGCAAAGATCACAGCAATCGACGAAGAGAACAAGAAGGTTTCTCTCTCGATGCGTGCTCTTATCCCCGGTGAAGAAGCTCCTGCGGAGGATGTAGCTGAAGAAGCTGCAGATGATGCAGATGCAGTAGTAGCAACTTCCGGTGAAGAAGTTGATATCCTCCCCGAAGAAACAGCAGAAGACGCTGAATAATTGAATCAAAAGAATCATAACCACCAGTAAACTGGTGGTTTGCACAGCCCCTAGAAGGGGCTATTACAGGCTTAACCCCTACAAGGGGCATCGAAAGTTTGG
>JAFSEA010000099.1 GCA_017435965.1 Oscillospiraceae bacterium | reverse complement strand
AGTGTAACTGCAGATAAGGTAACTGCAAGTGTAGTTGCAGATGCAGAAGCAGGAACCAAAATCACGGCAGAGGCAACAGCAGCTGAGGGATATAAGTTTGCATACTGGAAGGACAGCGCAGGAAATGTAGTCAGTGAAAGTGCAACATATAGCTTTAATGCATATACAAACACATCAATCATCGCAGTATTTGATAACGTAAGTGAAGAAAACACCGCAATCGGCGTTGAATTTTTCGACGGTAATCGCGACTATCTCGGATTCGTTGAAACAGTAAAGGGTGCAACCTTTGATAGCATCACAAATGCACCGACTGCAAACCTGACAGGTTACGAATTCAAAGGCTGGAGCATAGAAGATAATGCAATAATCAACGGAGTTCTCCGTGCAGTAGCTCTTTATGAAGAGGAAGGAAACCCGGTTTCGGGTGTCAAGGTGAATGGAAGTGCAAAGACAGATACAAAGTATGACGATGCAATAACGGAAACGGTAAGCGGTGCAAAGGCATGGCATCGTGATGAAAAGCTTGTAGGTTATGGCGAGAGTTATACCTATTATGTATGGGGCGAGACCGAAATCACATCATCAGATGTTGAAGTGGAAGAAAAGCTTCCGATAGCCGTTCTCAATGCATCAAATGATTCATATATGCTTGAGTATGACAGCGCAGGCTATGAGATAGTGGATGCAGGAATACTTTTCGGAGACGATACTCATAACACGGTAAATGCCTGCTACTATAAGGCAAAGGTGAAGAATATCAAGGCTCACGGACAGTTTACCGCAAAGAAGAGTGTAGATACAGAGTTTCCACAGACTTCTGTTCGCGGCTATGTGATGTTTAAGGATACAGATGGTGCAATAAGAGTTATTTACTCAAAGTGAGTTAAAGGAGGAGGTTTATGAAAATGAAGAAGTTCATATCTCTGGTTCTGACGATTGCAATGCTTCTTTCCTTCGTTCCGGCAAATATTTATGCCGCAGAAGGGGAGACCTTCACTATTGACTTCGGCACATATGACAAGTCAACGTCGTTCGACAACGGCGGACGCTATTACCTCAAATCAACGACAAAGGGTGAAAATTGGTCGGTTGACGTTGCCAACACCACAAGTAAGGTGTACTATGCAGGAACGACTTCTGCCTGTCGCCTTCAGTCTCAGATAACTATTTCAAAAAGAGACAGAACTGACGGGGGAACAGGTCCGGCAACTCTCGCTTTTAAGTTTACCGCACCCAAAAGCGGAGTATACAACGTTACCACGGATGTTTTGTCGAGAACAGTCTGTGGCTATGTTGATGTTCATCTTATAGACGGAAGCACAAAGATTTATCTCGGAAGAATGGACAACTACAACACCTCCGATAAAGAGGTGACGAAAAAACTTCTTTCTGCAACCCTTGAAGGCGGAAAGGAATACAGTATAGCATACACTCCCGTGGACAAGAGCAGCGGTACCGGGGCAACGCTCTATGTTTACAGAACAAAGTTCACTCCAACGGATTCTCCCGTATATTTTGATAAAATTAAAGTAAGTGCAACAAAGGAAAGTCTTACAAAGGGCGAAACGTGCACACTCACAACCGTGGCAGACATTTCAAACGGTGCTTTATTCAGCTTTGAAACAGCAGGCGGAACTCTTTCCTATGAAAGCACCAATACTGCTGTTGCAACAGTATCTGCCGATGGTGTTGTAACGGCGATAGCAGAAGGAAATACAACGATTAAGGCAACTGTCACAATTGACGGAACTCCATATACCGATTCTGTTGACATTGTCGTAACCGAACCGAAAATCAAGACCGTCACGGCAAAAGCACCCAAGTTTGTGCTTCTTTCCGATAGTGACGGTGAGAAAATTGATGTTTCCGCAAAGCTTGATACAGGGGCAGATATTGATATGAACTCTGCAAGCATCGAATATCAATCTCTCAATGAAGATGTTGCGCTTGTTTCTGCATCCGGTGTTGTAACTCCCGTTTCGGTTGGTACTGCATCCGTAAAGATAACGGTCACATTTGAGGGAAGGTCTGTAGATACAACGGTACAGATTCCCGTGACGGAAGAACCTCTTCCCGACGGAATTCCCTTCTCGGTTGATTTCAGAAAGGTTGACCGTGACAGTCAGGTATATCCGAGCAATACAACAAGCGATAAATCGTTTTCAAATGCAAGTACTCACGGTGATATATGGACAATAGATACGGTGAATTCCGCCGCCGCACATTATGACGGCACAAGCAAGTCTGTCCGTATTCAGTCAAACTATGCGTATATATCAAATCGTGGTCCTTTTGCGGTCAACTTTACCGTGGAAGAAGGCGGAAAATACAATGTGGATGCTCTCGTATGGTCATATTCAAGCTGTGACCCCGCTGATTTCTACATTGACGGTACATATGTAGGCACGATTGATATGCTGGGTACAACTCTTACGGAAAAAGAAGCAAATCTTGTGGGAGTTGAGCTTACGGCAGGGACTCACAGCCTTATTATCGTGCCGAGTATCGGCAATGCTTTTGTGAGTGCAATAAATTTCACTCCCGTGAAGGAGCTTGATGCAATTTCAGGCATTGACGCTTCCGTAGAAAGTGAAATGATGTACAGCGGTGCAGAGCAGAGCATCACGGTTTCTGCACTTGTGCCCGAAAATGCGGAATATGATATCGAAAAAGGCAAGAAGAAGTTTGACGGAAGTGTGGGAAGCTTCGGAGATATTACCTTTGAGGGATATGATTCCAAAGTTATTTCCGTTTCCGATGATGGAATAATCACAGCTCTCTCTGTCGGCACAACAACAATCACGGCAAAGACAAAGATTTCCGGTATTGAGAAAACCGATACCGTTACAATCGAAGTCAGAAAGCCTGTGCTTGAGACTGTGGAGATTGCGGCACCGAGATACATCCTTATGGATGATGCAGACGGTGAGACACTTTCCGTTTCGGCAAAGCTCTCAAACGGAAAAGACGTTGATATGTCTCTTGCAACGGTTGTATACGAATCTCTCACACCGAAATTCGCAACAGTTTCCGAAAACGGAGTTGTGATGCCTATAAGAGAAGGCTCTGCCGAGATAAAGGCAACTGTTACATTTGACGGCACATCGGTATCATCGTCCGTTGTCATACCTATGACAAAAGAATCTCTTCCCGATGGCTCGGCATTTAATATTGACTTCGGTACGGTAGACAAAGCATCTGCATACACGGAAGACGATGTGCGATTTTATATGAAGTCGGGAACATATGGTGAAAACTGGGCACTCGATACGGCGAATACCACATCAAAATTGTTCTATGATAATAAAACAAAGGGTATTCGTGTTGCACAGCCGGGAATAACTGCCACCAACAGAACGGGAGACAGAACGGGAACACAGGGCTGGGCAATCAAATTTACGGCTCCGGAAAGCGGAACTTATGATATCAATGCTATTATAAGCATAGGTCCCGTCTGCGGATATACCGATGTGTATCTCATTGACGGAACGGTAAAGACATATATCGGCTCTTTCAATTCCTGGGACAGCTCAACTGCATATCCCCAGAGCGATGCCGATCTTGTGGGCGTGACTCTTGAAGGCGGAAAGGAATACAGTATTGCTTTCCGTCAGAGAACAAGCAACGGCGCAAGCGACACACTTTATATAAGACAGCTCTCCTTCACTCCGGTAAAAGTACCGTCAGAGGTTGTTGCCATTGATGCGATGGTAGAAGACAACAATCTTGCTGCAGGTGAAACCGTTGATCTTGTTGCTTCTGCAGTAACATCAAACGGTGCATTCTATGAGATTGAAAAGTCAAAGTCCAATCCCGATGGCGGACTTTCCGTGACTTACAGAAGTGAGAACGAGGAAATCGCAACCGTATCCGATACGGGCGTTATCCGTGCAGTAAGCCCCGGAAAGGTAAAAATATTTGCCGAGATGGAGCTTTCGGGCGGCACGGTTTCAAAGAGTGTTCTCATAACCGTAAACACAAACACATATGAAAGTGCCGATGTAAATATAGACGAAGAATCTGTATACGTTGTCGGCGGAAGCCAGACTCTTCTTGCAAGCGCAGTTCTTTCCGATGGAAGCAGAGTTGAAGGCCGTGATGTGTCGGCACGCTTTGAGTCTCTTGATGAGAGCATTGCAAAGATTGAAGACGGCGTTATGACAGTTTTCGCATCGGGCGAAACAAAGGTTACTGCATACGTCACCTTTAATGGTATGGAAAAAGCCGTAACAAAGACCGTCCGTGTTGAGGACGTAAAGCTTGCATCCATACTTGCGAAAACGAGTGCAGACAGAGTTTCTGCCCTTGATGATTCGGGAACACAGATAAATGTGACGGGAATTCTCAATAATGGTGAGAACATCAGGCTTGCAGATGCAATGTTTACCTATGAAAGCCTTACTCCCGAAATTGTTTCCGTGGATGAAAGCGGAAGAGTATATTATGTTTCAAGAGGTGTGGGAACTGTAAAGGTATTTGCAGAGGTCGGCGGAAATACCTTTGAGTGTGAGTGTGAGGTAACATCAAGCTCACAGAAGACAGAACCCACGGTTTATACCTATGAAATGCGTGAACAGGCAAAGAAAAATGTGGAAACGAACGACTGGGCACGTTCACTCCTCAATGGCGTGAAGGGCAATGCAGACAGATTCGTTGAAAATCTTGAGAAGATATACGATATGATTCCTGTTGAGGGTGTGCCCCGTGCATCGGGAACTGCGACCTGGAATGCAGGTGCGGATTACGAGTATGTCTGCCCATATTGTAAGGAGGATCTTCAGGAGAGATTTGGCGGAAAGCCGTGGCTCTTCAATCCCCTTGCAAATCCGTGGAAGGTACAATGTCCTGCCTGCAGACGACTTTTCCCGTCAAATGATTTTGAAAGCTTCTATAAGCTCGGTATCACAGAGAATGGCGTTTTTGACCGTGAGCTTGCATTGCAGAAAAATGCAGAAATCGTTGCAAACGGCGGAGAAGGATATCTTGTAAATAAGCTCTATCCCAATATTGCAACAGAGCTTGGAATAGCTTCCGACAAGGTTTCAACCTGGATGGTGGACGATGGCTTTGGATGGTCTGATGTTGACGGAACATACGGAACACAGACACTTCCGAAATTTACAATGGTTGCTCATTATGCACATCTTTTCTGGGACAGCAACGGTCCGGACGACTCCTTCTTCACACGTGGCATCCGCGATCTTCGCGATGCATATCTCTATACGGGAGATATAAAGTATGGCAGAGCCGGTGCGATACTCCTTGACAGAGTGGCGGATGTATATCCCGACTTTGATCTCACAAAAGTATCTCTCAACTATCCCAACTCTCACGGTATGGGATACAACGGCAAGATTGTCGGTGCTATCTGGGAAACAAGACTTCTTGACGTTCTCAACTCCTCCTATGATGCATTCTATCCCGCAACGGATGATCCGCAGGTAATCAGATTCCTTTCGGATAAAGCGGAAGAGCTTGGGCTTTCAAACCCCAAGACATCTGCCGATATGATACGTGAGAATATGGAGGACGGTCTTCTTCGTGAAACCTTCAGCGCAGTAAAGAAGGGTCAGGCAAACGGAAACTTTGGTATGCATCAGCTTTCGCTCACATACGCCGCAGTAGGTCTGGACAACTACCCCGAAACAGATGAAATGTTCAATTGGCTCGGAAAGTACAGCACTATTACGAGAACCAATATTACAGACCCGATTTATGGAGGGACATGGAGTCTCAAGTCCGCAAACAGCGGCGGTGACGTTCTCCTTAAATACGTCCGCGATGTCTGTCGTGACGGCTTCGGAAATGAAGTCGGTGTGGGTTACAATGCACTTTGGCTCACAAACGGTCTTGAGATTGCGGAGGTAATCAACCGCTATGACAAAAAGAACGACTTAAATCTCTTTGAAAATCCCAAGTATGTAAAGATGTTCAGCGCATTTGTCCGTGAGACTCTCGGTGACGGATACACAATCCATCTCGGTGATTCCGGTCGTGTGGGCGGTCCGGGACTTTCAAACTACGGAAGCCAGGCACTCCGTGCATACAACGCAACAAAGAATCCGCTTCTCGCCCAGGTCTACTACTTCTATCAGGGCGGTGAGCTTTCCGATGTTTATGTTGACATCTTCACCGACAACGACGGCCTTAAAAATGAGGTGCAGAAGGTAATTGATACCTATGGCGAATATAAGCTTATAAGCGAAAATCTCACAGGCTTCGGTCTCGGCGTTCTCCGTGGAGGAAACCTCATCAAAGGTGCTACCTCAAGTGCAAGCTCCGAACAGAGATATGACACATGGATGTATCACGGACGAACAGGTGGTCACGGTCACTATGACGGAATGTCAATGGGAATTGATGCTTACGGCTTCAATATGATGCCTGACCTCGGTTATCCCGAAAACACAGGCTATAACCCCAACCGTCTCCAATGGATAAGTGCCACAATTTCCCACAACACGGTAACTGTTGACGGGGACAGTCAGGGCACAACCTCCGGTGGTAAGCCGCTTCACTTTGACGATTCCGACAAGGTAAAGCTTATTGATGCGGATGCTCCTGCCGTATACGGTCAGACAGATATCTACAGAAGAACTGCGGTCACGGTTGCAGTTTCAAATGAAGTTGCATACACTCTCGATTTCTTCCGTGTAAAGGGCGGAAACAATCACATCTACAGCTTCCACAGCCAGTCCTATATGGGTTACTCTACGGATGACCTTGAACTCGTTCCGCAGAAGGATGAGAACGGCAACTGGGTTGGTTCATATGCAGGAGCAGATGTTCCTTACGGCGAAGACCCGAATACCGATCTCAACAGCGGAAACTATGTGACGAAATACACACGTGGTTATACCTGGCTTGAGAATGTAAACCGTGCAATAAATATTGAAGACGGAACTTTCTCCGTAAACTTTGAACAGACCGACTTCAATAAGCAGGTAACTGATTCCGAAGGACTCAACTTAAAGTTTACTGCACTTAATGACTGGGCACCTACCGACATCGGTATAGTGACAGGTTATGCACCGAGAACAAGCTCAAATACAAAGGTTCCGGGACTTGACTATATGCTCATTCACCGTGAGGGAGAGGATCTCGACACACTCTTCACTTCGCTTCTTCAGCCTTATAAGGGCAAGGCGTATATAAAGAACGCTTTGTCTGTACCTGCGGAGGTTGCAAACGGAAGAGAGGGCAAGGAAGATGTCGTAAAGGCAGTCAAGATAGAGTTTGAAAACGGAAGATGCGATTACGTTGTATACGCAACAAACAATGCCGTTACCTATACAATTACAGACGGCGATGTAAGCTTTGATTTCCGTGGTTTTGTGGGTGTCTACAGCCTCAATGAAAATGGCGAGAACATCTACAGCTATATAAATGACGGCGACATTATCGGAGATATGACTGCAACGGCGGCATACACAGGTAAGATTGTGGATTACACAAAGGAACTTACGGATGAAAACAGTATCACGGTTTCCTTTGATACGGATGTTGACCTTGAAAATCTTCCGGGAAGGTACATCTATGTAAATAACTCCGGCTCGCAGAACGGCTCTTACAGAATCCTCGGTGCATCGGAGGGCGAGGGTGGAAATGTAATCCTTGACCTTGGTGATGTAAGTCTTATAAACGGCTTTATCAGCACTTCAGACCTTGATGCGGGATATGTTTATAACATAAGTGCAAAACAGACCTTCTCCATTCCTCTTTCAACCGTTATGGACGATGCCCCGGTATTTTCAAAAACACCCGAGAATTTATCTGCATCTGCAGGAAGCTCTGTTTCTGTGGCAGTCAAGGCAGAAAGCCCCTTGGGTGAGGATGTTACATATAAGCTTCTCACAGCTCCGAGAGGTGCAAGCATTGATGAAAAGACGGGTGTTATTACGTGGAAACCTACATCGTCACAGATTGGAGAAAGCGGATTTGCGGTTTCTGCAGTTGACGAGGATGGTCGCGAAAACACAATGGTCTTTGAAATTACCGTCTACGGTTCAACCTCCGGCGGCGGTGGAGGTGCATCCGCACCCACAAAACCCTCGGATAAGACGGAAAATGATGTAGAAAACGGCGAAACCGATGTTCCGCAAACTCCGGATTCGGAAAATGTCCGCTTCACCGACCTTGGTGCTCATGCCTGGGCGGCAGATGCAATCAATGCATTGGCAGACAAGGGAATAATCAAGGGCACAAGTGCAACAACCTATTCACCGGCAAAGAACATAACAAGAGCAGATTTTGCAATACTTCTTGTTCGTGCTTTTGAAAAGACAAGCGACAACACAGAGAATTTTGCAGATGTTTCGGATTCCGACTACTTTGCAAAAGAACTTGCGATAGCACGTAACACAGGTCTTGTCGGCGGAATCGGTGACAACAAATTCGCGCCCCGTGACAACATCAAGCGTTGCGATATGATGCTTATGGTATATCGAGTAATTAAGGACAAACTTGTAGGGGCGGATATCATCCGCCCGCAATATGAGGATTTCGACTCCGTCCCCGAATATGCCAAAGAAGCAGTCTCGGCACTCATAAGTGCAGGTTTAGTCAACGGTAAGGGCGACAAAATCGCACCCAATGACAACACAACACGTGCAGAGGTTGCAGTTCTCCTTTCAAGAGTGCTTGAATATGCCGACAAATAAATAAAAAACGACAATCTCTTCCGTTTGCAGAAAAATGGAAGAGATTGTTTTTAATATTTACGTAAAAAATGTAAGATATGACTCCCTGTTTGACAAAAAAATGTTATAATAATTCAACACAAAAATGTATACAAAAATATTTCTGTTGAAAATCAAGAAAAACGGAGGTAGAAAGTATGAAGAAAATGAGTACGAAGCGGGCACTCTCGATGGTTCTTGCCATTGCGATGATGATATCAATGCTTCCTGCGATTGCGCTGACAGGCTCGGCTGCAACGGTAGCACCGATAGTCATTGATTTTACAAAGGCAAATATTAACGGAGGAACATCGGGTGCTGTCGCCGTAAGCACGATTTCAAGCACGGAGTTCACATCCGTTGCGGAAGAATCATCCACCTACACGGGGGATACCCAGAGATTTTACACCTCAACAAGCAGCGGTGTGAAATATCTTATGGCATCCATGTCCCACGGTAGCTGGGATTCCAGAAGTACCCCCTGGACAAAAAACGAAAAGGCAAGATGGACAATAGAAATACCTGTAGAAACCGCAGGCTGGTACACAATGGATTTCATAACAGGTACATGGTCTGCCGGCGGTGAGTTCTATGTGTATGCAGACGGCAATTATGCCGGTGAGCTCAACTGCTATACCGAGCAGACGGGAGATTTCTTCTATGCAGAGGATAAACTTGAGAATGCAGTTTATCTCACTCCCGATGAAAACGGTAAAGTGAAGATTATGTTTGCGCTCAAGCGCCAGGTATATAATTCACCGGGACGTGTTCTTCTCAATAAGATGACACTTACATATGTCGGTGCAAACCTCACATATTCCGCATCAAGCACGATTCCTTCAATGATTGAGCTTGGTGATACCATTGATGTGGAGGCGTTTGCAAAGCTTCCGGGTGGAAATGCTTATGTTTCAAACGGATACAATGCCGACAGAACGACCAATAACGACAAAACTACCGTTGCCGTCAAGTCCGGTACGTCTGCAACGATTGCAGAAACCGAAACGGTTGACGGTGTGTATAAAGGAAAGGTAACTGCAGCAGAGCTTGGTGAAACCACATTTACCATTACCTCGGTTGTGGGCGGTACTACCTACACAAAAGACGTTACCGTTGAGGTTGTAAACGCATTCACTCCGAAAAAGATTGAGCTTGAGTTTACAAGAACAACCATGGACGAGCCTTATAGTATAGCACCTCCGGGATGGACTCTCACCGATAAGGCAAATTTTGAAATCGCATGGGACGAAACAACCACCGGTACAGGCTCACGTTTTTATAATACAACGGAGTTTGAAGGCGGAAAGATTCTCTGGCTTGCAACACGTGCATACAGTAACCTCACCTGGATAAAGGCGGCTGCAAGCACGAATGCAACTGCAAAAATGACCGATGCGATGTTTACTGTTGAAACAGAGCTTCTCGTTCCGGGCTGGTATAATTTCAGTATGCTCGGTGCGCTGAATAAGTCGGCAAGTGAATACTATGTTTATGTAAATGATGAATATGCAGGACTTTACAGCTTCTTCAAGGATGGAGAAGGCGGCTTCCCGCAGGGTGAAGTGAAGAGCATGAATTCACTTTATCTTGAGCCGGATTCAAACGGAAAGGTGAGAATTTCTCTTTGTGTTGCTGCAACTCACTACAGCACAGCATATGCAGCACCGTATAAAATGTGGCTCACTCCCGTTGAGGCAGAGAAGGTCGAATTTAAGGAATTCACACACAACATCCCCGAATCGGTTTATCTTGGTGATGTTATAAATGCGGAATTCCGCGCAGAGATGAGCGATGGCTCATACCGTCACCTCAATGGTTATCTCGGTGATGCAACGGTTGATGCAAAGAATTCTATGTCCGTTGCGGTAAAGTCGGGCACCTCTCTCGGTTTTGCAAGCACCTATGATGCACTCACATCAGATGGTGTATACACTGCAACACTCACTGCAAATGCAGAGGGTGAAAACGTTATAACCGCAACTGTTGTGATTGACGGAGAAACCTATACACAGGATATTCCAGTAACGGTAAAGCCTGTTCCGAAGCTTTCTGATGTTGGAGTTTCAACAAACTATAAGCAAATCCTTATCGGAAAGAACGCAAAGGTAAACTACACACTTCTCCGAGATGACGGAAAGCCCTATCCCGATGATGGGGAAAAGACAGTGACATATGAAAGCCTCAATACCGATGTAGCAACCGCTTCTGCCGATGGAACCGTAACAGGTGTTACAGCAGGCGATGCAACAATCAAGGTAACTGTTGTAACACCAAATGCAACAGTTTCCGGAGAAACAAAGATTACCATTATTGAGTCGGTTTCCGAAAAGGAACTCGAATTTTCTGAAAACACAATGCCTACCGGTGGCAGCAGCACTCCGCTCAATACCTGGACGGTGAAGGAAAATGCGAACTTTGCATTTGTTCCGGAGCTTACAAGCTCAGGAACAGGCTCACGTGTTCAGTATAATGTTCCGGAATTCGGAGCAAGTCTTGATCTCTTCTGCTTCGGACCCCGTGCATACAGTAACCTCACATGGATTAAGGCTGCAGCAAGAACCGATGCAAATGAAGTTGATGCAATGGTAACCATTGAGACTGAGATTGATGCTCCGGGCTGGTATAACATCAGAATGCTTGGCGGCGGCTGGCAGTCGGCGAGTGAATTCTATGTATATGTAAACGGAAAATACGCAGGTCTTTATAATTTCTATGTAGAAGGCGCAGCAAGCTTTGTTTCAACAGGTGAGAAAAAGCTCAATACACTTTATCTTGAGCCGGATTCAAACGGTAAGGTAAGGATATCCTTCTGCGTTGCAAAAACACATTATTCAACACCTTACGGAATCATTTATAAGATGTGGATAACACCCGCTGAAGAAGTTACCTTCAAGGATTTTGCTCACAACGTACCGGAAACAATCTATGTCGATGAAAGTGCTGATATTGAAATTAAAGCTGAAATGTCAGACGGCACATACCGACATATCAACGGCTACGACTTTGAAGCAAAGGCTGATAATAATAATTCCTTTGCAGTAACCGTAAAATCAGGCTCATCCGTTGAAGTGGAAAGCTCCTATGATCCGCTTGTCTCCGATGGTGTATATGAAGGCAAGCTCACTGCAAAATCAATTGGTGAAACAGTTATAACCGCAACTGTTGTTATTGATGGTGTTACATACACAAAGGATATAACCGTAAAGGTTGAAAATCCTCCGATGCTGAAAACTGTTGACGTTGCATTTGATAAGGATACAATCCTTGCAACAAGAACTGCAAATGCAAGCCTTACCCTCATCCGTGAGGATGGCTCGGCATATCCTGAGGATAAACCACAGACAATCACCTTTGAAAGTTCTGATAAAACTGTTGCAACTGTTGATAAAAACGGTGTTATAACAGGTGTTTCGGCAGGTACTGCAACTATAAAGGCAACTGTTATAACTCCCGATGCAACAATTTCGGGAGAAAAGGAAATCACGGTAACCGATGCTCCAACACTCTCCGAAATTCATATTAAGGCAAACAACAATTCCCTCATAATCGGCGGAACAAAGAAGCTTTCAGTTGAAGCGATTATGTCCGATGAGCTTCCGGGGGATATCTCAAAATATACAGTCTCTTATGAGAGCAATAATGAAGAGATTGCAACTGTTTCGGAAGATGGTGTTGTAACTGCTCATAAGGAAGGAAATGTAATTATTTCCGCAAAGGCAAAGAACGAGGGTGGAAGCACTCTCAGCGCAGTGATAAGACTCGATGTTTTTGCAGGAATTCCTCCTGTTATAGTCGACTTTACACAGACAGTCTGTGAACGCCACGCCGTTCCGACCGATACTCCCGGATACACCCTTGTATACCCGGGAAGCAGCGATATGTCAAAGTATACATATTCAAACGGAAGAAGTCTTCTTCACGTTGCAACACGTGCACCCAGCAACGCTGTATGGCCGGCATCCAAGGATATGAAGAATGCATTCGGTATAAAGGTTAATATTCCCTTTGAGAGTGACTACAGCATAACCCTCATCGGCGGTTCAAGCTCGGGCGGCGCAATGTACTCAATCTTTGTTGATGGAGTATATGTCGGAGACCACAGCTTCTATGATGCTGAATATGATTCAATGCATTATGATGAACTCAATACCCTTAACACAATCCACCTCACAGAAGGTGAGCACGAAGTGATTATGCGTGCAAGAAAGTCAATTTACTCAACAGCATATGCACAGCTTGATACACTCAGCTTCATCCCTGTAGATGGAGATACAGTATTTGACAGTATTGTTGCAGATATTCCCACAGAGCTTGCAGTTGGTGAGGTTTATACCTGCGAAGCTTATGCAAAGATGACAGATGGCAGTGCATACCACTTCGGTGTAACTGCTGAAGGCGAAATTGATAAAGAAAATACATTCAGTGCAGAAAAAGAAGGCGATTCGCTCACACTTTCCGATTTCACATCGTATGAAATAGGAAAATCGGGTAAATCAAAGCTCACTCTCACAGGTGTTTCCGAAGGAAAGACAAAGATTACCCTTGCTGCAACAGTCGGTGGTAAAACTGTCACTAAGGAAGTCGAAGTCAATGTGACAAATGACCCGATAAAGTCAGTTGATGCAGAAATCGAAGCAGAAGAGCTCTTTGTCGGAGATAAGTCACTCCTTATTTCAAAAGCACTTCTCACAAGCGGCCGTGAGCTTAAGTCTGCAGAGATTTCATATGAATCGCTCACACCCGATATTGCAACTGTTGAAGAAAATGTTCTCACAGCTCTTGCAATAGGAATTGCAAAGATTAAGGTGACTGCATCCTTTAACGGTGATACTGTTGAAAGCACAATTGATGTTGAAATCCTTCCCGAAGGAATGACAGACATCAGAGTAACAGCAGGCGGAAGTGAGCATATCCGTTGGACTGATGCTGCCGATGCAAACGTAGATGATTATCTTGTTCCTCTCTACGTTCAGGCAATATCAAATCTCGGAAACGAGATTGATATGAGCGAGGCTGCAATTACCGCACGTGCACTCACTCCCGAGGTTGCATATCTTGATGATGTTATGAATATCGTTCCTGTTTATGCAGACCCGGATAATGGAAGTGAAGCGGTATTTGAAGTAACAGTGAAGACTCCGGACGGAAGAATCAGAACTGTTACAAAGACTCTTATTGTTGCAAACGCAAAGACAAAGGCAACATATATGACTGCAGAAAAAGCAGAAGCGGCCCGAGCAAATGTTGCAAAATATGACTGGGCAAAATCTGCCGCAGATTCTTCATATATAAAGCTTGCGGATGCATTTGTTGACAGAGTTGACGAGCTTTATGATATGATTACCTCAAATGAGGTTCCGCGTTCCACCGGTATCGGTGCGGAAGGCGATCCTGAAATGTATTACTGCCGTTACTGTGCAACAGACATACGTCTTAACTACGGTTCATATTCATGGCAGCATAATCCGCTTACCCGTCCGTGGAAAGTTCAGTGCCCTGATTGTAAGAGATACTTCCCGTCCAATGACTTCGGCTCCTTCTACAAGCTCGGTCTCAATGAATACGGCGAATTCTCACGTCAGCGTGCACTTGATGCACACGCCGAGCTCTTTGGCGATAAGAATGCCGAAGTTGGAAGCGATGCATACTATGGCTACGGCAAGGGATATCTCAGAAATGACCTTTACAGAGATGTTGTGACAGCAACGACAATCAACGTAAACAAGGGACTTCGTCCGGGCGAGAGTGTTGACACCTGGGGTGTTGATGACGGAATGGGTTATGTTCCGAAAAAGCCCGACGGCACACCTTATACCTATGATAACGGCGTTATTGAGCGTCACGTATATATCGGTGAATATATGCACAGCGGTGTATGGAGAAAGCAGGTGGCAGGCGGCGGTGTTGTAATAGAGGCTATAACACGTTGCTCAAATGCATACTTCTATACCGGAGATAAGAAGTATGGCCGTGTTGCGGCAATCCTTCTTGACCGTGTTGCAGACTTCTATCCGGATTATGATATCTCTGTTTTCGGTGATAACGTATGGAACTCCGATGGTGGTTCAAACCGAGGCAAGACAATCGGACGTATCTGGGAAACCGGCACACTGGGAACCTTTATGTCGGCATACGATATGGTCTTTGATATGTACGATGATCCGCAAGTTATGAACTTCCTCCGTGAAAAAGCATCTACTTATAAGATGCGCCACGCGAAGGATACACCGAATCAGATAAGAACAAACATCGAGGACGGAATCATCCGCGAAGGTCTCGATTGCCTTGTAACGACAGAGGTTGCAGGTAACTTCGGATATCCCCAGATCCCCAATGCACGTGGTGCTGTCATCCTCGACTCAATGCCTGAAACAAAGTACTGGCTTGATTACCTTATGGCTCCCGGTTGGACAACTGTTGAGCCGTGCCTCGGTGGTGGTATCGGGGAAACTCTTATCAACACCATAGACGCTGACGGTCAGGGTAATGAAGCATCTACCTATAACGTTGCATGGCATACAACTCTTATAAGAATAAATGATATTCTTGAAGGCTACGATAAGTATGCCTCGGCAAACTTCTTCAATAACCCGAAGTTTGTAACTATGTTCTATAGTAACCTTCCCCTTATAGCAAGCTACTACTCACCGAACATCGGTGACTCCGGCTCTACATTGAGCAAAACACATTGGATAGGAAACGAAGTTGCACTCAGTGGCTGGAAGAATCTCCGTGATCCGATTTTCGCACAGGTTCTCTATATGCTCAACGGAAACTCCTCAAAGGGTCTCCACTATGGCGATACGGACCCCGATCCCGAAAGCCTTGCAAGAGAAGTTCAGCAGGTAATTGATCAGTACGGTGTTCTCAACCTCGATTCCGAAATGATGACAAACTTCGGCTTCGGAATCCTCCGCGACGGTGGCGATTATACAAATGTTACAGATGCAACTGCACAGGAAACAAGAAGAAATGTGTGGATGTACTTTGGTTCAAATGGCGGTCACGGTCACGGTGACACACTTAACCTCGGTATGACAGCCTTTGGTCTCAACTTTATGCCGGAGCTTGCATATCCGGAAGCAACAGGCACACAGCCGAACCGTCTCCAGTGGGTACAGACAACCCTTTCCCATAATACGGTTATGGTGGATGAGGTTCAGCAGACAAGTGAGACTGAAATCCGCGGAAATCAGCTTCACTTTGACGATGCCGGAATGGTTCAGGTAATGGATGTTGATGCAAACTATGTATACAAGGCAGCCGACCAGTATCGCAGAAGCGTTGTATATATAAAGGTGGATGATGAAAACTCCTATGCAGTTGATTTCTTCAGAGTCAAGGGCGGAAACGACCATCTCTATTCCTTCCACGCATCTTCAAATGAAATAAACGGAACTGAAGGTCTTGATCTTGTTCCGCAGGCGGTAGACGGTGAATATGTCGGTTCATATGCAGGTGCAGACGTACCTTACGGTCCTGACCCCAACTCACCTGAAGCCTGGAGCTATGTAACAGTATATCCGAGAGGTTATACATGGCTTAAAAATGTTGATCGCGCAAAGAATCCGGAATCCAAGTTTGAGATTGACTTTGCAATCAAGGACTTCAACCGTGCAATCAAGGATTCAAAGGGGCTTGCACTCCATATGACAATGCTCAACGATGGAAATATCAAGGATGGAGTAACCCGTGAAGTTTCAATCGCAGACGGTCTTCCGCCCCAGAAGGTGGAAAATAAGAACATCGACAAGTTTAAGTATGTTCTTGTAAAACACACAGGTGAAAATCTCGATACAACCTTCACAACAGTCTTTGAACCCTATCGCAATGAGCGTTATATTGCAGATACTTCAGAGCTTGCAATGGAGATTACAGACGGCGCTGAAAATGCAGGCGATGCACACCGTGCAGTAAAGGTGACCTTTGAAAACGGAAGATGCGACTATATCTTCTATTCAACAAACAACGATGTTACCTACAGTGTAACCGACGGTGACAAGACTCTCGCATTCCGAGGCTTTGTCGGTGTCTACACACTCCAGAACGGCGAGAACACATATAAATATGTTCACGACGGCGACATTATCGGTGAGGTAACAAATGCAAAAACCGAGCTCAATGCAGTAGTAAAGAGCTTTACCAAGGAACATTCTTTAGAAAACGAAATCGTTATAACTCCGGTAGAGCAGTTGAGCGATGAAGGAATCCTCGACCTTGCAAACCGCTACATCTTTGTTGATAACGATCCGAAGATGAGAAGCGGTGCATTCAGAATTTACGGTGCAACCCGTGACGGTGATGATATCATCCTCGATATCGGAAGAGTTACACCGATTCGTCAGTATGTAAATGCATACGATGAGTCAAAGGGATACATCTATACTATTGAAGAAGGTCAGACCGCACGTATTCCGCTCTCCTACAGCGAAAAGAATGAGCCGGTATTTGCACCTGTGGCAGACGGCATTTCCGCATCAGCAGGAAGCTCAATATCAATGACAGTTTCGGCAGAAAGCCCACTTGGACGTGATATTTCCTACAAGGCAGAAAGCCTCCCCAGAGGAGCAAGCCTTAATGCGGAAACCGGTGCAATTACCTGGAAGCCTACCGACTCACAGGTCGGTGATAACCACTTTGCGATAACTGCATTTGATACCGACGGACGTGAAAGCACACTCCACTTTGTTGTAACAGTTTACGGTTCAACAACAGGAAACACACAGACACCGGAAAAGCCGGATGAACCCACAACAACTCCCGGTGGTTCGGGTGAAGGAACAGGAAGCACAGGTGGTTCAGGTGGTTCAGGTGGTTCAGGTGGTTCAGGTGGCGGAACAACAACTCCGAGCGTACCTGAAAAGCCGGAAGTTCCGGAAACAGGAAATGAAGGAGAGACCTCCACTGCACGTTTTACAGACCTTCATAATCACGCATGGGCAGAAGATGCAATCAACAGCCTTGCTGATAAGGGAATAATAAAGGGTACAAGTGAGACTACCTTCTCACCTGCAAATAATATCACACGTGCTGATTTTGCAATTCTTTTAGTCCGTGCATTTGAGAAAACTTCGGATAATGCTGAAAACTTCTCGGATGTAAGCGAAAATGATTACTTTGCAAAGGAACTTGCAATCGCTCGTAACACAGGTTTAGTTTCCGGTATCGGCGATAACAAGTTTGCACCGAGAAGCTATATCAAGCGTTGCGATATGATGCTTATGGTATATCGTGTTCTTAAGGATACGGAAGCCTTTGTAGGGCGTGCCGCCCCCGGCACGCCGGATTACCCGGACTTCGATACCGTTCCGGAATATGCAAAAGAAGCAGTATCCACCCTCATCGGTGCAGGTCTTGTCAACGGCAAAGGCGACAAAATCGCCCCCAACGACAACACCACACGTGCCGAAGTCGCAGTTCTCCTCCAAAGAGTACTTGACTATGTGAAAAAATAAAATTTTTCCAAATTAAAATGAACTCCTTTCGGGAAAACTTATTCCGAAAGGAGTTTTTATATATGAATGAAAAAGATAAAAAGAAAAAGTTTATTCCACCCGAGCCGCCGGAGAGCTGTGACAGTATGGATTTTGATATGATGAGTGTGGCATCGGCAAACGAATGTACAGGAATGGGTAGAATTATGCCCGTGTTCTCGGAGTTTGATGAAGATTTGGACGATGAATATTATATAAATCTCCAAAGCGGAAGAGTCGGCGAGGATTAAGGAATGAAAAGAACAATTTGTAATATTGAATACGATACTGAAAATTCTGAGCTTATATTAAAGCACACAAGCGGAAATCCGGGAGACCCGGACGGCTATGAAGAAAGTCTTTACAAAACACCGGAGGGAAAATATTTTCTTTATGTAAACGGCGGTGAAAACTCAATCCATCCCACCGAAAACATCACAAGAATGTCAGAAAAAACAGCCGAAAGCTGGGCTTGTGAACACAGATAACGAGGGGCTGTAGCAAAATGATTTTTTTAAATCATATTGACTACAGCCCTGTTTTTCTGTCTATAAACAAGAAAAATGTGCAAAATCCATAATTTTTTGTACACCAAATAAGAGGGTTAACCCTCTTGTAAAAAAATTATTCAGTTGTGTTTTCTTTAAGCCGAAAGTTTACCGTGAAGCTGCGTTCTTGTTCGATTATCCTGAATCTTATGGTGTAATTTGTTGATGTTGTACGCCACTGCAACAATAGCGATTTCGGTTTGTACTTTCTTTTTGCCTCGAAGTAAAAATTGTCTGAATTTGTAATTTTCTTTTATCACTCCAAATGCACCTTCTGCTTGTATACTTCTGTTTGTCCGAAGAAGCACCCCTATTGGTGATGTGATATTTGCAAGAGATTGTTTCCTTTGTTCTATGAATTTTTTCGACACTTGCATTTTGCGATTACCTTTGCTTCGGGTACAATTTTTCTTATGCGGACAACCTTCACAATTCTCACATTCATAGTATGTGATTTCACTTTCAAAGCCGGATTTGCTTTTTCTTCTCCCTTGATACATTACCCTGAGCTTTTTGCCGTTTTGACAAGTATATTCGTCATTATCTGCATCATAATGCATATTTTCTCGAAGTGCCATATTGTTCTTGAATTTCCTTGTTTTTGAGCGCTCATAATTTTGTGGCTTTATGTAGCAAGTTTGTTTCTTTTCTTCAAAGTATGTATAGTTTTCTTCACTCTCATAACCTGCATCAGCTGTTACATCTTCATATTGAACTCCAAGATACTTTTCCATTTTTTCAATTAAAGGTATCAACGTCAGTTCGTCACTTCTTTCACTCGATATATCAAAGCCTGTAATATATTCTCCCTCTACAGCTAATTGAAGATTGTATGCAGGTTTAAGTTGTGCATTTCTCATATGGTCTTCTTTAAGATGCATAAAGGTTGCAGTCGGATCAGTTTTTGAAAAACTGTTTCTGCCTGCAAATGTTTCCTGATACGTTTCATATTTTTTCTTGCGCCCTACAAGCTCTGTGAGCTGTTCTATATCTCTTTGTAATTCGCTTTTTCTTCTTCCTCTTCCATATACAAATGGTGTTTGAACTTTCGAATTCAGCACATTAAGAAGTTCTTCGGCTTCTTTGCACTCCACCTCATATTTATGGCATAAATCAGGGATAAGTTTATCCATTTTTTCAATTAACCGAACTTCATATTTTGTGGTGTTCTTTTTCCATACAAAGCTGTATTTATTCGCATTTGCTTCGATTTTTGTACCATCTACAAAAAGATGCTCAAATTGAATTTCGCCTGAATTCTTTAGTTTTTGAACAAGCTGATAAAACAATTCTTCGCAACATTCACTCAAACGGATGCTTCTGAATCTGGCTATCTCGTGATACGTTGGTGCTTTTTCTCCATTCAGAAGCCAGATGTAGTTAATATCTCTTGTGCAAGCAGAGTGTATGTTTCTGCTTGAGTATTCGCTCTCCATTGCTGCATATATCACTATTTTGAGCATAGTTCGGGGAGTGGTTGCACTTCTCCTTCCTAAACGGGAATATGTCCGATAAAGTGAGCTTAAGTCCATTTCATCTATTACTTTATCCAGCAATCGTACACTATCATTTTCGGGAATTGTTTTTTCTGCAAATTCTTCTGAAATTAATAGTTGAATATTTCTTTTCATTTTGGTATAATCTCCTTGGTATTAGTTTTATTTGGCAATTTAATTATACCAAAAAACGAGGACTTTTGCTACTGCAATTGTCCTCGTTTTTTTCTTTTGGGTCTTCTTTTTTTGCTACAGCCCCTTT
>JAFSEA010000098.1 GCA_017435965.1 Oscillospiraceae bacterium | reverse complement strand
TCCAGATGAAACGCTATTTGAAGCGTTCTAATAATATTCCTATGGCTGTTCTCGGATGGAAATCTCCCATCCAAAAACGTCGTGAAATTCAATTTTATTTCTAACTTATTTCTTCAGTCTCACATCATTGACTAATTTACATTTTTATGATTTTTTATTTGTTGGCTTAGTTTTCTTCGCCGTAGAGTTTTTTTATTGCGTGGATTACGTCGAGACCGTATTCGCCGCCAACTGCGGGGATTTTCTTTCCTTCACGGAGTGTGTGAACAACATCTGCAATCTGATAAACCATACCGAAGCTTGCACCTTCGCTTACCGTGTGTTGCTGCATAGGCCCACCTTTTTTACAATATTCGATAACATTACTGTTTTCAAGGCGCATACGAATCTCACCGTTTGTGAGATAAAGTATTGTTTCATAATCGCTGTTTGTGGTGTATCCGATTAAGGTTATAGTTCCCACAACGCCGTTTTTCATTCTCACAACTGCCTGTACGCCGTCTTCACAATCAAGACCTTCGTGCATATGTATGGTGCCTGAAATGTCTTCAACTTCGGAGCCTGTGAAATACTTGAGCTTATCGAGAGAATGAGCACCGAGGTTTATCATAATTCCGCCGCCGGACATAGCCTTTGAGCCGAACCACTTGGGACGTCTTTCTGTGAAATACTCACCGTTTCTCACCTCTGAAAAGCCGACAAGCTCTCCGAGCTCTCCGGAATCAATGAGCTCTTTTGTGAACACATTTGCAGGCATATATCTCTGCAGGTGTCCCACCCAGAGCATAACGCCGCACTTCTCGCAGGTTTCGGTAATCTCCTTGCACTCCTCGGAATTTAATGCCATGGGTTTTTCGAGAAACACATCAACGCCTGCTTCTGCACAGAAGCAGGCACATTCACGGTGGAGACCGTGAGGGAGTGTTATAACAGCGAGATCAAGAGCTTCGCTTTTTACAAGCTCCTTATAATCGGAATAACCTTTTGCACCTGTTTTTTCACAGACTCTTGCAAGGTTTTCTTCATTTATATCGCAGGCGGCGACAATTTGTGCATCGTCAATACGGGCAAAAGCGGAAACGTGACCGTTGCTGATAGCACCGCAACCGATAAGTCCAATTTTAAACATACACATCTCTCCTGAATGCATTATTACTTAACTACTTTATCACAACAGATATTTTTAATCAAGAAGAAAATGGGAATTAACCAAATCTTGCCGTAATTTGTACGATTTTATTGAATGTATTATTTTGTTGTGATATAATCATGGCAAGCAAATCTATATATGAGGTGTTTTTTTATGCGTATAGGATGTTCAAAGGAAATAATAACCCCCATTAAACCCATAAAGCTTGCTTGTGCACAGCAGTTTGATAAAAATTTCAGCTATATTCACGATGATGTTTTTGTGCGTTGTCTTGTTCTTGATGATGGAAAAGAAAAAGCTGTTTTTATGGCGATGGACCTTCTTTTCCACGATGCTCTCTTAAATGATGCCGTTGCGAGATATGCAAAGGAAAAGTATGGCATTGCAGAGAGTGCCGTAACCATCGGATACAGCCATTCTCATATGGCACCTGCCGCAAGGGGATACAATCTCAACCACCATGATGATGAATATGAGGAATTTCTGATATCCCGTTCAAAGTCCTGCCTTGACCGCGCAATGTGCTCTATGTTTGATGGTGAGCTTGAGTATGGCGTTTTTGATGCTGACTTTAACGTAAGCCGCCGCGGAAACGTCAACGGTGTTTTCGGAAACAGACCTGATTTTGACTATCCCCGTGACCGTGAATTTTGGGTATTGTGTGCAAAGGACGATACTGGTAAGATTCGCTCAATCATAACAAACTATGCTTGTCATCCTGTGTTCTACCCGTCAAAAAACTCCGTCAGCGGAGAGTTCCCGGGTCGTCTCTGTCAGCTTCTTGACACAAAGTATTACGGCTGCACGTCGCTTTTCTTCCAGTCTTCGGGTGCGGATGTACGACCGCTTCCAAGCGTGGATATGGAAAAAATCAAGTCGGGCGAGCCGGGCTGGCCATGGAGACAGGACTTTACATTTGATGATGTAAATGCATTTGCCGAGAGTATGTGCAAATCGGTAAGTGAGTTTATTGAAAACGGCGGTTGCAAGAAACTCGACCTTTCAATAGCATCAAGTGCTTTTGAAATTGAGCTTCCTATGGACGGTAGACCTATTGAATATTTCAAAGAGCAGAAAGAGCTTATGAAAAATGATCCGGACACCCCCAACCGTAACCACGCATTTTATATTTCCAACGGCGGATATGAGTCTCTTGCAGATACGCTTTCTCTCCGTGCTTCGGTAGTAAAGCTTTCCGATGAGTTTTATATTGCGACAATGGGCGGTGAGCCTTGCTTCGGAGTAAAGAATGCTGTCAAAAAGGCATTTGGTGATAAAAAAGTGTGCTTTATAGGATATACCGATGCCTGTGCATATGTGGTGGATGACAGAGTTCTCTCCGAGGGAGGATATGAGCCTACCTGCCACCTTGAATACTGTCTCAAGGGTCCCTTCAAGCCGGGCCTTGATGCGAGATATACAGAGGCTTTCAAAAATGCATTAAAGAACATTTAAAACAACCGATAAGTAACATAACAGGTATGTATGCAAAACGCATATGTGCCTGTTTTGTGTTGTGGGATCAATAATTTCAAAGGGGAATATCCGGTAAAAAATGTACGATTTTTATAAAATTGGCATTCGCCGGTGTTACAATGAAAATGAATAAATTCTTATTCGGAAGGAGTATAAAAATGAAAAGATTTTTATCAATAGTTCTTGCTCTTACAATGCTTATATCATTCATACCTTCGGCATTTGCAGAGAAGACTGAAACTGCGGCTGATATCCGTGTGTTCTATGACATTTCGGGAGATATGACAGAGCTTGGTCTTGTGACCGGAAGCGGAAAGTCACTTGCGGAGATTGATTATGAGCATACAAGCGGTTTCTATTCATTCTTCGCAAATACAGACTCGGTCAACAAGCAACTTTACGGCTATGAATCGAACGGTTATTACTGTTCGTTCCGAAGCGGAGTCGGAGGTGGCTCAATTCTTCTCGACCGTTCATATGTTGCTTTTGAGATATATGTGCCCAAAGCAGGTACATACGATATGCAGATGTACTGCCCAACGAACAGATGGGGAGCACCTGTTGATGTGTATTTGAAAAAGGGCGAGGCTACAACAGAGGCCGAATACAAGGTGGGTCAGTACAGCAGTGATGACAATTCCATCCAGGACACACAACAGTTCAATATAATAACCACACCTGTGGTTGTTGAAGATATACAGATTCCTGAAGCGGGAAATTATGTGATTACATTCCATGAGACCAGCGGGGATTATGGCTATGTGGGAAGCTTTGCTCTCACAAGCGGAAACGGTTCAACCGTTCCCATGGATGCAAGTGTCGGATTGGTAAGTCAGCAAAAGGCAGCAGCAGAGCTTCTTATGTCAGACAGAAGTATTGTTCCTGCAACTTCTGTTGAAGGTGTAGAGGTTTCGTATACAAGCTCAAATACTGATGTTGCGACAGTTGATGCCGCAACCGGAGCCATAACACCGGTTGTAAAGGGTGAAACCGAGATTCTTGCAACAGTTACGGCAAGTGATTTCACAAAGACCGTAAAAACAGTATACAATGCTCCGGATATGACACCTTCCGTGTCGCGTGTTACATTTATGTTTAACTACTATGCACCGAGAACACCGGGATACTCATTTACTTCGGATACAACAGATCCTGCAACAGTTACTTATGCAGATACAAACGGCTATTGGAGATGGATTGAAGGTCCTTCGGGAATGAAGTTCCATGACAACCTTGGTCTGTGGAAAGGTATGACTGCAGGCCAGTATGTTGCGGTGGGAATATATATTCCTGCAGCAGGCAGATACAACATTAACTACCAGTATGGTACAAGAAGTGTGGCAAACTCTCCTTCGACAGATTCCTCACTCTGGATACTTCCTGCAAGTGCCGAAAGGAATATAGCAGAGGCTATGAGTGAAACACTTCCCGTAATTGCGGGCATAGATCATACGGGCACAGGCTCTACCGGAAATTCCCTTGTGGGTGGATTCGGTTACACGTTCCCCGAAGCGGGTGAGTATATAGCGGTTGTAAAAGCAAATGTCGGCGGTGCGGTGGGTATCAGATATCTTTCATTTGAAGGTGTCGGTGGTAGTGACTCTGTTTACGGAAGTGTAAAGCTTGATAAGGCAGAGCTTGAAATCGGAGAAACGGCAGCAGCCACAAGCTCATTGTACAGAAGTCTCATGGCAAGCGGAACGAAGTTTACGAAGTTTGAGTCGGGAATTGTTTTCACAAGCTCAAATGAGAAGGTTGCAACAGTTGCGGAAGACGGTACAGTTACTGCAGTAGGTGCAGGTAAGGCAACGATTTCTGCTGAAGTGCCGGGATATCTGACAGGTCACGTTATTGGAACGGATATTACAGTAAATGCGGCGGAAGCACCCGAAACAGTTTCCTTTGCAGCTCTTGCAAACATCGCAGGCGTAACCATTGAAGGCACAGGCAGTGTGATTGACGGAACGGTAGCACGTGGGACGGAGATTACCCTTACGGCTCCCGAGGTTGAAGGCTATAAGTTTATCGGTTGGAAGCGCGGAAGTGCTGCAACTGGCAAGTTTATAGCAGATGCTCCGCAGAAAGACTTTGAATACACGGCTCTTTCAAACGGATGTCTCACAGCTATGTATGATGAAGTGAACCCTGCCGAGACTGCAGTTGAGTTCTGGAACGGAAACGGTGAGCATCTTGAAACCGTTGCGGTAGTTGACGGAGCTCTTGAAAAAGAAGTTGATGAGCCGTCTCTTATCGGTTTTGAGTTTGATGATTGGTATGTAAATGATTCTGAAATATTTGATGTGACGAATGTTCTTTCGGGAATTGTACGTGCAGTTGCAAGGTATAATGATAAGGCACAGACATTTACCGTAAACGGAGAGGGAAGCTACTCATATGATAGTGCTGTAGACTTCACATCCGAGACCGAAGGCGCTTGGAAGCGCAACGGAAATGTTGTTGCTTATGGCGATTCTTACACCTACTATGTGTGGGATTCGGCAAATGTTGAGTTTGTTTCCGGAGTTTCGGAGAAAGCCCCCGTTGTTATTCTTGAATATAGTGCAAAGCACGGTGCTTATATGATAGAGTACGACAAGGGCTCGGCTCTTGAGATTGCGGAAGCCGGAATCCTCTTCGGAAACGGCACTCCCACGGTGTCAGGCGGTGCAATGGAGAAGTTCACTTCCCAGAGAAGTGTTTCTCACGGTCAGTTTACCGCAAAGCCTGAAAATTTAAGCTACAATGCAGTGGGATATATTGTCTATAAAGATGTTGACAATACTTACAAAGTGATATACAATACAATAGACTAAAACGAAAGGGAGAGAATAAAATGTTCTCTCCCTTTTTAAGGAAAAAGGAGAATTCATATGAAACTCGGCAATATGTTTTTTGATTACAGGTATGTACGCTCTGAAGACGAAAGATTCATTCCGTCCCGGAATGTGAAAATAACTTCTGAAACAGAAGGATATGCATATAAATATGCAAAAAAAGTAACCTCCTCGTTTTCAGAGGCAGGTCAGGATATAAGTCTCAATCTGTTTCTCTCGATTCCCGAAAGCATAAAGAAAAGCGTCGGGGAGTTGTATTGTGAAAATGATGAAGCCTATGCAGTAGAGATAGTTGGCGAAAGCATAAATCTTTATGCCCGTTCAGAGCGTGGACTTATCTACGCCGTGGCAACTCTTAAGCATCTGTATGAGCAGAAAGAAATTGCGGAAATGCTTATTTTTGACTATCCCGACAAGGAAATCAGAGGATATCGTGTGTATACTCCCGGAAGAAAGAGCTTTGATGCTTTTAAAGAAGTTGTGGATATGCTTGTTGAGTATAAATACAACGCAATGATTATCGAAGTGGGCGGAGCAATGGAATATAAACGCCGTCCGGAAATCAATGAAAAATGGGTGGAATTCTGCAATGAGGTAAACAAAAGCCCCTATGAGGCAGACAGAATTCAGCATCGTACATATCCCTGGCAGAAGAACTCCATTCATGCCGATAACGGCGGCGGCTCATTCATCACACAGGATGAAATGCGAAGTCTTATAGAGTATTGCCGAGAAAGAGAGCTTACCGTTATCCCTGAAGTTCCCACCCTCAGCCATTCGGATTATATCGTAAGAACATATCCGGAGATTAACGAAAGAGTTGAGGATGCATACCCTGATACATATTGCCCTTCAAATCCCAAGTCATATGAAATTGCTTTCGATATTCTTGACGAAGTTATCGAGGTGTTTGAGCCTGAATACATAAACATCGGTCACGATGAATGCTATACCCTTGCAAAGTGTCCTCTCTGCAGGGAAAAAGACCCCGTTGATTTGTATGTTGGCGACATTGAGAAGATAAACGATTATCTCAAAGCACGTGGAATCAAAGCAATGATATGGTGCGAAAAGTTTTTTGACAATATTCATCTTATGTCCTATGATGGACGTGTTCACGGTTACGGCGGAACGGGTGATGAAGAGTGGGGCGTTGCAAGATGCATCGGATGTGTCGGAAAAGTGCCGAAGGACATAACTCTTCTCAACTGGTACTGGTCGCTTACCGATTTTAACCGTGAGGAGGAGATAAGAGATCTCGGCTATACAATGATTTACGGAAACTTCACGGGTATGGCACTTAAAGACTACCGCAGAAGAATTGAGAAGGTCCGTGGAGGCTTTGTAAGCAACTGGGGTGCTTTTGAAGATATGTATATGCAGAGAAACGGACAGAACTACAGTCTTCTCACAACTGCGTGGGCATTCTGGAGCAAAGATTATGACACGGAAAACAACAGCGATGTTGTTTCTAAAGTAAAGGATGAGCTTTATCGCAGACATCTTGTGAAAATGGGCAAAAACCCCATACAAATTACCCACACCACCGATTGTGACAAGGAATACAAGGTTTTCTATGACGGCTATTATTATGTTGAAGATGAATGGAAGATAGGCGAGCATATCGTGGAGTATACTGACGGAACAAAAGTCGCACTTCCCGTAATTTACGGCTACAATATACGCTCGGAGAACGAAAAGGAAGACTTCTTCAGTGATTCCACAGAGGCTGTTCCGAGAGGATATGTAGAAATACTCGGTGCTACTTATCCTGAAATTGTTGACGGCAGAATGTATTATACAGCAGCCTATAAAAACCCGCATCCCGAAAAGGAAATCAAAGAAATTCGTACCGTGCCCCATGACGGAATCAAAATTGATGCAAAATAATGTGAGACTGTCCAAAAGGCTGTGAGATTGCCCGAATGGAACCCGAAGGTGTATGTTTATACTCCGAGAGGTGACACTTCGGGGGAAGCAAGCGAAAATCCCCTTGAAACTCGATGTTTCAAGGGGATTTGTGCTGTGGTTCTGTCTTTTAAAAATTAGTTTTGCGAAAACCTGTATAGAACGACACATAGATTGTTCCCTATATTCTTATCCGCTTGTGGTCTCACACCTTTTTCGACAGTCTGTCAGTCGAAGGAATAGTGGGATATGTGAATATAGGGTTGCTGCTTTTTTGTTTCCTTGCATGCAGCACGGTCTTCTTTCGGGAGAAGTCCTTTGTATTTTTTATAATATATACCGAGATGTGAGCAGGAAGCAAAGCCGCATATATCGGATATATAGGAAATGGAATAGTCGGTATATACAAGGGCATATGTTGCACGTCCGACTCTCAACATTGTGAGATATGTGGAATAGGTTATTCCCATATACTTATGAAAATACTTGAAAAAGTTCGTCCTGCAAAGAGTTGAAACCGTTGCAAGCTCTTCGGATATGTTCTTTTTTGAATAGTTGGAGTTTATAAAAGAAACGGCTTTGAGAATGGGAAGAAGCCTTGAATGAATAAGTCCATCGGCCTTCTTTTTATATTCGCTGCCGAGGGCGATTTCCGGAAGAGAAAATATTTTTTCAAGCTGTCGCAGTATATTTTCAGGTTTTTCAACAGCCTTATTTGGAAGCGAGGAAGAAAGCTTTTCAAGGATTTCTTCAGCATATGGAATGTGCTTTTCATCAAGCGTTACAACCTCTCTGAGGTTAATATCTTCCGAAGATATTCCGGGAAGAGAGGTATATGCAATGATATTTGTATATTTACCGTTGCAGAATCCAAGAAAAGCATCACAGGAAAAATCTATGGCAACAAGCTCAACATCCTCATCCCCCGAGACTATAAAGCTGTGATATTTTCCGGGAGGGATGATTACAAAAGTTCCTGCCGTACACACATATTCGCAGGCTTCGGTAATGTGGCGGTATGAGCCCTTTTTGCAATACCATATCTGGGCACAGTCATGGTAGTGACAGCTTGACAGAAAATATGATGAATAACACACTTTTCTGACTATAAAGGGATATGGAAATTTGAGTTGCGTGACAAAAGAAAGCTGTATCATTTTATCTTTTTTATTTCTGTCAGGGAAAGTCACCGTAACCACCTCCTTATAATAATTATAAAACTCACATAGTCGTGCTGTCAACTGAAATTACCAAATATATATGTACGATTTTTATGAAAAAATGCTTTTCAATATTTTATCCTTAAAACAGAACGGATATTTGTATCTTTAAGGAGGTTTTACAATGAGAAGATTGGTAGCAATGTTACTTTGTGCAGTGATGCTTGTGGGTATGCTTCCGCAGCTTGCAACGGAGGTTTCTGCAAGTGACGGGGAAGCTGCAAACATCCGCATATTCTATGACATTTCAAAGGATATGACGGAGCTGGGCTTAACTTCAGGCTCGGGAAAGTCACTTGCCTTGATTGACTATGAGCATACAAACGGATTTTATAAGTTTTTTGAAAACGTAAGAACCGAAAGCAACGGTTACGTTGCAGATAGTTACAAATCAAAAGAACTGGGTGGCCATGAAACAAGCGGCAATTATTGCGTGTTCAGAAACGGCAACGGCGGCGGAACAATTATGCTTGACCGTGCATACGTCGCATTTGAGGTTTATGTCCCGAAGGCAGGTACATATGATATGGAGATGTACTGTGCAAAAAACAGATGGGGCAGAGACGATGTGGGCGTGTTTATGAAAAAAGACGCAACATCATTAACCTTCGTCAATGATTCGTCCAACAAAGTGGGAACATACAGCTGCAAAGGGAGCGATGCAAGCAATGTTTTCAACATCGCAGCATCACCAAGTGTTATAAGCGGTATTGACATTCCCGAAGCGGGATATTACACTTTTGCATTCTGGGTAGCCGGAGGATATGGCTATGTAGGTAGCTTTGCTCTCACAAGCGGAAGCGGCGAAAGTGTGCAGATGGCAATTAAGCTTGGCTTTAAGGAAAGAAGAAAGGCAAGTCTTCTCGCTATAATGTCAGATGGCACAGAGCAGGAATTTGAGGGGACGGATATTGAGTTTTCAAGCTCCGATACCTCTGTTGCCGAGATTGACAAAACAACAGGTGTCATAACAGAAAAGGCAATCGGGAAAACAACAATCACCGCACAAACCATCCTCAACGGCAGAGAGGTATCTGCATCTAAAGAGTACAAAGTAAGGGCGGTCGGTGAGCTTTCGGGAATTTCGGCTGCCTATAAGTTAAACTCCGGTGAAGGCTATAATTTCTCGGAAAGCGGGACTTCACCCGAAACGGTCACTTATGCCGATACAAATGATTTCTGGAAGTGGAGCTCGGATACGTTGTCTTCTGCGGCAACCTTTGACACCTTCGGAATAAATGCACCGTCGTTGAAGGATGAATGGCTTGCCCTTGAAATCAATGTGCCGAAGGCAGGAAAATATGATATAACTCTTGACCACGGAAGCGGAAAGACAAGCGGCGCAAAGCGTGCCGCAATGTGGATTCTTCCTTGTGATACGGCAGACATTGCTTCTTCTTTGTTGGAAGACAGTGCTGTGGCGGCAGAGCTTTCCTTCTTTAATCCATCACAGTCTGCAGATAAGATTACGGTATCGAGTGATGCAGGCGGATACTACTTCGGCGAAGCAGGAAAATACCTTGTTGTGTTCAAAGCTCTTGAGGGCGGCGGCGCAGCATCAGATAGCTTTGCAATGTATCCCGGAAACATAATTTTAGACGGTGGAGACAGCGTTGTACCTGTCTGCACAAAAATAGAGTGGATAGATAAGAGTAACGTCAAAACAACTGTTGTTATGTCCGACGGCGAAAAAGCTGATCTTTCGGGTGCCGAGATTACTTATTCAAGCACAAATCCGGATGTGGCAGAGATAAATGCCGCAAGCGGAGAGATAACTGATAAAACAGTTGGTGATACCGAAATATTGGTTTCCGTAAAGACTGATGAATGGGAAACTGAAGCGTCACTTGCATATAGTGTAAAAACGGTTCTTGCAGGTGCATCATATTCGGGAATAACAGTTGCTTACGGAACATACAGCGGTCCCGGTTATGAGTTTGCAAGAGGTGTAGACTGGCCTTCAACTGTGACATATGAGCTCACGAGAAATTTCTGGCAATGGCATTCATCGTCTGTTTCCCAGAATGGAGGAAGCAGAGCAGATTTTAACTGGAACTACGGTATTCAGATTCCTGCAGGAAAAAATGATTGGACAGCCATTGAGATAAATGTTCCTAAGGCAGGAAAATATGAGGTCCTTCTTGAATACGGGAGTGCCAAATCAAGCGGTGCAGCAGAAACAGGTGTGTGGATATTAAATCCCGGAACAGAGGATGTTGCAGGCTCACTCAAAAAGGAAACTGCGCTCACAACAAGTCTTTCCTTTATGAATGCAGCACAGTCCTCAAGTCTTGTAAAGGTAGAGAAGAGCCTCGGTGAATTTAATTTTGAAACCGAGGGAAGCTATATCGTTGTTTATAAGAGCCTTTCGGGTGGTGCAATGTATCCCGGAAAGATAACTCTCAAGGGCGGCGATGATTCGGTTATGATGTCTGCTGATATCAAATGGCGTGCAGGCGGTGCTGATGTTGTTGTAATCAATTCAGACTGCTCCGAAAAAACGCCTTTTGGTGCTCTTGTGAAGTTTGAAAGCTCTGACCCCACAGTTGCATCAATTGACGAGGCAACGGGTGACATTACCGAGCATAAAATCGGTGAAACTATAATTACTGCAACGGTAGCATTTGATGATTGGAGCTATGAGGTTTCGGAAAAGTATGTTATATCAACCGAGCCAAAAGCTCCCGTTGCACCTTCGGAAACGGTGCTCGAATATGATTTTGTAAACATAAGCTCCGATTGGGGAATGGACAAAAACCCCAATACAGATGCAGAGCGTGACCAGGATGTGCGAAACATCACCTATGAATACACAAGCTCAAAGGGTGAAGGAAACTGGGAATGGTTTGGTGCAGGACACGTGCCCGGTCCACTTCATGTACTTGCATATGTCTATACAGGTGCAGACGGAAGACTTTCTCTCTATGAGAGAAAAGACCAGTGGATGGGACTTACAATTAAAGTTCCAAAAGCCGGAAAATATGCTGCAAAGCTTGAGTATGTAGTGTACAACAGCGGATACGGTACTTCCGAGCTCTACGTTTTCCCCAAGGGGACGATAGACGAGGCAAAGGCTTCGCTCACACCGAAAAATCTTATAGGGGAAGTTTCTTTCCGGGATAATTCCGCATCAAGTCTTACAATAACGCAAAAGGACCTTGCTCATATTGACTTTGACGAGCCGGGCGAATATGTACTTGCTTTCAAGGCAACTGCGGCAGGCACAATGTCACCGAGAAAGCTTACCCTTGACGGCAAAAACACTCTTAAATCAGTAAGCTTCCGTCTTGCTGATTCAAGACAGGCAAAGCTTAACTTCAATGAGGTTGCAGAAACTGTGTTTGCGGCAAAGAAGCTTGACGGAACAGTGCTTGGTGAGGATGAATGTGAAGTTATTTTCACATCATCGGATACAAGCATTGCAACAATAGGAAGTGACGGAAAGATTACGGCTGTAGGCGATGGCACGGTTACAATCTCCGCAATTGCATCGGACGGAGCAGGAAGCTATTCTGCAAGCATTGAGATTCAGGCAACAGACAATACGGGAATAGCTTCGGCTAAGCTTAAAGCCGCGACGGATATGTATGTTGGCGGCAAGGCAAAGACTACCTTCTACGCTGTTATGAACAGTGGAAACGAGCTTCGTGTGAATTCAAGGGATGTGAGATATATATACTCAACTCCCGGAATTGTTTCCGTTGATGCAGACGGAATGGTAACGGCACTTTCCGAAGGTGAAACCGAGGTAATTGCAACGGCAGAATTCCGGGGCGAGACTATAAGTGATACAATCACGATAAAAACAATGGTTCACGAGGGAAAGAAAGCTTCCACTTACTACACAACCGAGAAAAGAAATGCGGCAAAGACGAATTCCGAAAAATATTCTTGGGCAAAAGAAATCGTAAGAGAGGCAACTGCCAAAGCAGATGCTGTCAGCGAAAACTACGAACGCCTTTATGACCTCATTCCCGGTGAAGGAATCCCTCGCTCACGTCAGATAGGTGCACCGGGAGACCCCGAATATAATATGTGCCGCTACTGTGGAGTTAATGTTGTGGGAAAATATGGCTCAAGCGGTGTCGGCGGATGGGTTATAAACGGAATTTCAAGACCGTGGAAGGTACAGTGCCCCGATTGTAAGAGATTCTTCCCGTCAAACGATTTTGCTCTATTAAAGGAGCGAGGAACAAACGAGCACGGCTATTATGACCGTGAGCTTGCAATTGCGGCTAATGCCGAGGCTGTTGCAAGGGGAGAAAAGGATGCACTTCATAACGACCTCTATCCCGAGGTTTCGGAAAGCACAACCGTAAATGTCGGTCGGGGACTCCGTCCGGGTGAATCGGCGGAAACCTGGGGCGTTGACGACGGCTGGGGCTATATTCCTAAAGACGAAAACGGAAATCCCTATAAATACGGTGATGCTATTGAACGCCATTGCTGGATTGCACTTTTCCACTATGAATTTATGGCTGATGCGATAGGATATATCGAAGATCTTTCAAAGGCCTATGTCTATACAGGCGATGTGAAGTATGGAAGAGCAGGTGCAATTCTTCTTGACAGAATGGCGGATGTATGGCCCGGATATGACTTTAAGAACTTCAACGTTGACGGAAAACGTGTGTTCTTCAATACAGACGGCGGAACGATTTACGGAAAAATTCAGGGTATGATAAACGACTGTGGTTTTGCATGGTCAAATGTTCTCCACGCAGATGCTTTCTATCCTATGCTTACAGACACACAGGTAATTAACTTCCTTTCGGAAAAGGCAGAAAAGTTCGGTCTTGAAAATGACAAGACAAGCTCTCAGAAGATTTGGGAGAACTGGGAAAAGGGCATAATTCACGAGTCCTTTGAAAGCGTGCAGGAAGGAAACTTTGACGGTAACTTCGGACAGATTCATCAGCTTCTCGCAGCGGCGGCACTCATTATTGACAAAGAACCCGATGCCGAGGAAATGGTAAAGTGGTTATATAAGACCGGCGTTAAGGGGGATAAAAACTCAATTGACGGCGGAAGCATATCAAATCAGCTTATAGATATCATCGACCGTGACGGAATGGGACATGAAGCAAGCCCCAACTACAACAGCACGCAGATAAAGGGGCTTTCAAAGGTTGCGGAATATCTCAAGGACTATAAGGATGAATACAACCTTTATAAGAATGCAAAGTTCCGTCAGATGTTTATGTCATATCTGTCTATTGTAAGTGTCGGCTCTCACCATGTTCACGTCGGAGACTCGGGTTCTGTGGCAGACACGGAATTCATTCTCGGTGTTGATACATATGCTCCGCATTTCAAGCAGTTTAAAGACGACCCGCAGATGGGAAAGAAAATAGCTCAGTACATCTATATGGTAAACGGAAATACTGCCGAGGGACTCAACTACGGAATATTCGATGAGAACCCCGAGCAGATGGAAAAGGATATCCTCGCTCTTATTGAGGAAAATCCCGAACCTGTGAGCGAAATGATGACAGGCTATGGCTTCTCCATTCTTCGTGACGGAAAGAATTATACCTCTGCAAGTGAAACAGATGCAAAGAACAATCAGCGTGACTTCTGGATTTACTATGGTATAAACGGCGGTCACGGCCATCCGGATACACTTAACCTGGGCGTTGAGGCATATGGATTGAATCTCGCCCCGGAGATGGCATATCCTCCAAACACGGGAGCAGACCCGAACAGACTTCAATGGGTATCTGCAACGATTTCTCACAACACCGTTGTTGTTGACGATGATAATCAGGGCGGTTTTTCAACGATCGTAGGTGAGCCTTTGCACTTTGACGATGCAGGAAAAGTCAAGCTTATGGACGTTGATGCACCGAAGGCATACGGTCAGACCGAGGAATACAGAAGAACGGTTGTTATGATTGAGGCAAATGACGATGTTTCCTACGGTGTGGATTTCTTCCGTGTCAAGGGTGGAAATAAGCACACTTACAGCTTCCACGCTCAATCTGAAAGTGCAAGTGCGGTAAATGGACTTGATTTCACAACGGTAAGAGATGAGAACGGCAACTATGTAACAGGTGCACAGGTTGATGAAAACGGAAACTATATAGGTACATATGCCGGTGTTGATACCGAATACGGTGAAGACCCGTGGACACAGTCTACCTGGGTTTATGAAACAAAATACCCGAGAGGATATACGTGGATGAAGAATGTCCGCCGCGACAATTCTCCTGCGGAGAACTTTACTGTTGATTTTGAAATCACAGATTACCGTAAATCTGTTGCAGACAGTAAGGATCTGCACCTGCGTCTTACACAGCTTAATAACTTCACACCGGATGAGGTTGCAATCGTTGGCGGTAATGTTCCCGTCAAGCGTGCAAACCGCTTCCTTCCCGAAACTCTTGAGTTTGTTCTCACTCAGAGAGAGGGAGAAGAGCTTGATTCACTCTTCACAACGGTTTACGAGCCTTATAAGGGCGAGGCATATATTGAGTCAATCGTTCCCGTCACAATAACAACGGCGGAGACGGAAAAGGACGGAGATACTGCCAGAGCAGTAAAGGTAACTCACACAAGCGGCAGAGTTGACTATGTTGTCTATGCAACAAACAATAAGATTATCTACTCGGTCAGCGATGGCGGAAACAAGGTGTTTGACTTCCGTGGCTTTGTGGGTGTATACAGTCTCAACGATAATGGTGTTGTTATTTACAGATATGTAAATGACGGTGACATAATCGGAGAAGAGACAGGAAAGACGGCAGCCTATAAGGGTGAGGTTGTGACCTTTGAAAAGGCACTCACCACAAATAACTATATTGATGTAAAGCTTGATTGCGACGATATTTCCGATATAGTGGGAAGACACATCTATATCAGCAATGGAGGAGAGCAGAACGCAGTTTATGCAATCAATGATGCAACGCCGCTTGAAAACGGAAATGTACGTCTCGATATAGGAATGATATCTCTTATCCGTGGACATCAGGATATAATGGATACCGATGCAGGCTATGTTTATAACATAAGTGAGAGACAGAAGTTTACCATCCCCACATCCTTTGTTGATGAAAAAGCCCCCGTTATTGAAGATGTAAGCGAAAATCTTACAGCCTCTGTAGGCGGAACAATAAGTCTCACCATCAAGGCAGAAAGCTCCGTTGAAGGAGTAAAACTTGAATATGTCGGAAGGACTTTGCCGAGAGGTGCTTCAATAGATTCCGAAACGGGTGCTATTGTCTGGAAACCTTCTGCATCCCAGGTAGGCGATAACCACTTTGCGATAACGGTTCTTGACTCCGACGGACGTGAGAATACAATTCACTTCAATATCAAGGTATATGGTTCAACGGGCGGAGCTTCCGGTGGCGGAGGAGGTACGACCACAACAACACCCTCGGATGAAAAGGAAAATGATGTGGGGAACGGAGATTCCGACGTTCCGCAAACTCCGGATTCGGAAAATGTCCGTTTCACGGATCTCGGAAATCATGCCTGGGCAAAGGATGCAATAAATGCTCTTGCTGATGCAGGTATCATCAAAGGAACAAGTGAAACAACCTTCTCACCGGGCAATAACATCACACGTGCAGACTTTGCAATTCTCCTTGTTCGCGCATTCGGTCTTTCAAGCGACAACGAAGAGAATTTTGCAGACGTTGATGCTTCAGACTACTTTGCAAAAGAGCTTGCGGTCGCCAGAAACACAGGACTTGTCGGCGGAATAGGAGATAATAAGTATGCACCTCGTGAAAACATCACCCGTCAGGATATGATGGTGATCGTATACCGTGCAATTAAGGATGTCCTTGCCGCGACACGGAACGACACACAGGTCGTTTCCTACGAGGACGCAGACGATGTTTCCGACTATGCAAAAGAAGCAGTGTCGGCACTTATAAGCGCAGGGCTTGTAAACGGAAAGAACGGCAAAATCGCACCCACCGATTACACAACAAGAGCAGAGGTCGCAGTACTGATTAAGAGAATACTTGATTTTACGACAGAAAAGTAAAATAAAGCGGTCGGTTTTCCGATCGCTTTATCTTTGGTCGCAGAAAGTTCTGCGGTATGAAAAATGCCGAAAAGATTATTAAAATCAAAAGGATTCTATAGAATAAACATACTTCCCGAAAATGAAATTTTGTTGATTTTATGTCCGGAAAGTGATACAATGCATAGGTAGATGTTTGCGGACATTGGTCGTTTTTAAAATGAATGGTGTCAACGGCGATAATTTAACGCCGCAAACCCTGAAAATAAAGGAGAAGTAGATAATTATGAAACTTGGTATAGTCGTTCATGCGCCAATTTCATATAAGTCTATATATCCTTATAAATCTCTCTAAATGGCTATAAAAAAAGGATTGTCACAAGAGCAGAATTCTATATATTCCCGTATAACACTA
>JAFSEA010000097.1 GCA_017435965.1 Oscillospiraceae bacterium | reverse complement strand
TCCGAGTGCTACATCCTTCTTCTCAATAAGTGAGCCGTTTTCGTTATAGAAATAAACCGGTGCTGTTGTGTCGCCTTCCTCTACTTTCACCTTGTCAAATACTGCGATAACAGCTGTGTTTGTGTTTACCTTAAAGGTTTCCTTTGCATTTGAAGAAAGATGCTTTCCGCTTGCGTTTCTCCAGTATGCAAATTCATAACCGTCGTTTGCAGTTGCTTCTACCGTAACGTTGCTTCCGATTGCCACTTCTTTTACAAGTTTATTGTCTGTTACAGTTCCGCCCTCTTCTGCACTTGCCATAAAGTTTACCTTTGTATCGGCAACCGCTTCACCGGGTTTATTGCAGGTTACTTCAATCTCTGTTGCGAGAGTGTTTGCAAGGTCTGCATTTGCTGTTGCTGTGATTATTGCCACGCCTTCCGCCACGGGAGTTACAACGCCGCTTTCTTCATCAACCGTTGCAACAGCCGTGTTGCTTGATGAATATGTAAACGTTGCCGCTTCTGTTGTTGATGAGAGATATCCTGTTGCAACCACTTCCGCAGTTTCGCCCTCGTCAACGTTGATTGAGGATACACTTGAAGTGATTTTTCCGTTCATAAGGGCATCTTTTGTGCCGCCTACGAGATAGAAGGAGTAAATGGCTGAAAATGCATCTGATGCACCCTGATTACTTTTATCTACCTTAAAAGTTAGAATGTAACTGCCCGGCTCATCAAACTTCACCATTCCCGAAGTAGCCTGCCTCTTCTCGCCCTGATCATAATCATCACTGTAGAGATTGAACTTTCCTATGTATGAAGCTAAACTTACATCAATCCCATCCTTTGAAACATAAACACCCACATCCGTATCCTTACGTTTGGCATATTTGTCGCTGACTGTTGCATTGATAATATCATGTACTACGTTATAATATCCGGCTACCGGAACATTGATTTTAAACGCAACCTTTGTTCCTACCGTCATCACCTGAATATTCTCATAGTATTTTACTCTGCTATGGTCGTGGTCATTGCTTACATTGCTTCCCGAACCGGGGAAAAAGCTGTAGAATCCGTCTGTAACATCTTCTGTAAATCCTTCAAGAGAATATGTCACATCCGAAACCTCTTTATATCCAAGGTCTTTAATGTGTCCAACAATGTCGTACTTTATGATTGCACCATCAGCGACAACAACATCTTCGGATGCAGTTATCTCCACTCCCGCTTCATTTGTAGCAGTAGCTGTAATTTCTGTTTTTCCTTCTCCAACTGCAGTAATTTCACCAGTAGAGGAATTGACCCTCGCCACCGATTCATCACCGCTGCTGTATGTAACCACATACGTCTTGCCTTCCGCAACAGTTGCATCACTTAACCAAAAACTGTCAACGCTCATTTTTGCAGCTTCGCCGCCTACCGCAAGCACATTTTTGTCAATGGATGTTTTCATTGAAGTGAGCACGGTCTGACTTCCATCACCGGAAACAAGCTCAATCGTACCAATCCAGCTGTAAGAAGGACACTTGAAAGTGAGATAGTGGTAACCTGCAGCAAGCTCTATCTGCGCCGGAGTTGTAAATGCAGAATCCGAAGTCACGGCGCTTCTTGCATTCAACTCTTCTGTATCAGACTTGGAATTAAGATATCCTATCTGATAGTTCCACGCATTGCTCGGTGCATCTCCCTGATTCATATAGACAGAAGCCGTATTTCCGTTTGAAGCTTTTTTGTGATTTATATACATTGTGTATGTTCCGCTTACAGGAACATATATTTCAAAAAATACAACCGTACCGCTGCCTATCTGAATCTGGTCATTTCCGTTACAGCGAAGCTTGGAATCAACCGTTTCGGCATTTCCTATGGATGACGAATGAAAATCGAAAAATCCGTTTGTGTTCTCAAATGACATATCCGTAAGCCAAGTGCCGTTGGTGCTCCAACCATAGTTATTGGCATCCATAAATCCGCTGATGTCATACTTAATTGTATATCCGGCGTTTGCAACCTCTCCTTCCTCCGCAAATACCTGACCAGCAGGCAGAAGTGTTGCGACCAACATAATCGCAAGAAGTATTGATAAAAACCGTTTCATTATATACTCCTCCTATTTTAGATAAGAATAGATAATATCATTATAAACTTATATGTGCAAGTATTCAAGCAAATTCGTTGTAAAATATGGACATTTTTATTTTTTTGTGGTATCATCCCAAATAAGAGGTGGTTTTCTTATGAAATCCTTTAAAATGGGGGTGCGTAACTTTGACATTCTCCCCGTGCTCGCAGGCTCTGTTATAAAACGTTTTCTCGGTCATCCTCATTGCCACAATCACTTTGAGATATGGTATGTTCTCAAAGGAGAAATGAAGCATATTATCGGTGGTCGTGAATACTTGCAAACGCCGGGAAGCTTTGCCTTTGTCCGTGCCTACACTTCACATTTTACCGACACCACCATTTCCGAGGATACCCCCGTCATATTCTCCGTAAACGCAGACGAAAAGGCTCTTGGAGCTCTCTCTTTTGATTGCTTTTTGCGCCATTCTTCCTTTGCCTCCTTTGACGGCAGGGAAGTCCCCGAATTTATTGAGCTTTCGGGAAGTCAGAAGACTTCGGCAGATATCCTTGCCAGAGCCTTGCTTGATGAGGATTTCAGGCAGCACCCCGACTCTCTTGAAAAGCGTTGTCGGCTTTTTGCCGAATTTCTCGGAACCGTAAACCGTGATATGCCACAACTATATGTAAAACGAGGACTCAAGGAAAAAACTCAAAGTATAAACAATGTGGCAGATTATATCATAAAACACGCCGCCGAAAAGCTTTCTCTTGATACACTTTCCGGGCTTGCACTTATGTCAAAGAGAAGATTTACCGATAATTTCAAAGCTGTAACGGGAATGACCGCATGGGAAATACAAAAACTTCAGAGAATGTTCTTTGCAGACCAGCTTCTCTGCTTTACTGAAAAAACACTTGATGAGATTGCGAGAAAAATCGGCTACTATGACAAATCCGATTTTTCCCACGCCTTCACCTCGCATTTTGGTATTACACCTTCGGAATATCGGAAACTTCATACCGACACTTCGTATAAATGGGAAAGCGGCGAAAGACTCAAGCGACTTCGCCGATATGAAACCCTAAATTACTACCATTCCCTTTCTCACAATGGAGAACAGCTCCCGAAAAACCACGTTTCCAGTATGCCTAATTTGTTATAAAAAAGAGACTGCAGAAAACACATATTTGTCATTCTGAGGCAAAGCCGAAGAATCTTTACGTAGGGATAAGATCCTTCACTTCGTTCAGGATGACAATCCGTACTTTGGGGACACGCAAAAAAGGGACTGTAAAAAAAGTCCCTTTTTATGAGTCTTTTTTACAGTCCCTTTTTTATTGTTCTATTCTACAATCATTTCTTCAAGATTATATTTCTTTGCAATTTCAAGGAGTGTTCCGTCTTCCTTCATTTCTTTTATAACGCCGTCTATCACGGGTTTTAAAGTGCTCTCCTTTCTAAATCCGATTCCGTATTCCTCGGGGAAAAACCTGTGCTCCGGAAGAATTACGATATCGCTATAAGCTTCATCCTCCAAAACATCCGATATACTCATGGCACTTGCCACTACCATATCATATTCCTTTTTGAGAAGTGCCGCAAGGTCATCCTCATAGCTTTCTCCACCGGATATTTTTTCGTTACCTTTAAAATATTCATGTTCCATATCACCTGTAAAGAAGCGCCAGTCGGAATCGAGAATTTTTGCACCAAATGCGCTCTTTGAATATTTTTCTGCATCCTCTTGCCTTACAAGCACAACATATGCATCCATCAAGTAGGGTTCGGAAAAGTCCATAGCTTCAAGACGTTCATCGGTGATTGTCATCCCATTCCAGATACAATCTATATCTTTATCCTGAAGATACATTTCTTTTATACTCCAATCAATCTCAAAGAAAACAGGCTCAACACCAAGTCTCTTGCATACTTCCCGTGCAAAATCCGTTTCAAAGCCCGTGAGCTCCTCGGTTTCTTCATCAAGGTAATTAAGAGGCTCAAACATTGTCATACCAATAAGAAGCTCGCCTTTTTGAGAAACGTTTTCAAAATCCTCAGTGCCGCCCGGAGCAGGCGTCACGTCCTTATACATATGAAGGTCCGCAGGGTAACGGACAATAACAGTACCGTCGGTTTTTATGTTATTCACTTTTATTTCCATTTCATCGGAATTTGCTTCAATGCCAAAAAGCTTTCCGTTTTTGAAAACTATTTTTCCTTCCGCTTCCCCATCGGAGATTTTATAGGTGACAACTCCGCCGACACTTTCCTCTTTTGTCGCACCGGCAAAGTCTAACACAGAAAGGTTGATGCTTTCCGCTTCAATCATCATCCCCATCATCTGCATATCCTCAAAATGTGCAGAAATTTTTTCCTTTTCGCCGTCTGTGTTTGCATACATATATCCGTCTTTGTAGTATGCCTTCATAACACTTTCGGTGGGAAGTTCACTATTTTCAATACCGTGAACCTTTACCACAGCTTCAACGGACATTCTGCCCTTATCGGGGTTTTCACGGTTATTTTCGCAAACATAGGCTATTTCATATTTCACCGTAACCGAAGCTTCGCCATATGGCACTTTAAATTCCGTGTCTATATCCGCCGAAATCCTGTCGGCTTCCGCAAACTCTTTTAATGCGGTCTCAACCTTGCGATATTCCGAAAAGGTTTCAAGAAGTTCTTCTGCGCCTTGAATTGCACCGTCATTCACAAGCTTTGTGAGAAGGTTTGTCTCACCCGATTTCGGTACACTCGCAAGGGCGGTGTATGTCATTGTAACAACATCTTTGCGATAAAGTTCATCTTGCCATTTATAGGGCACATCGAGAATGCCCTCTTCTTCGGCAAAGTCCAGCACATCGTCATATTCAAAGTCCCCGTCTTCTTCATCGGAATATCCGAGCACCCGAAGGAGAATTGCCGAATACTGCTCAACATAGCAAACCTCCGAAGAACCGAAGGTGATTTCATCAATACCTTTTATGAGATTCTTGTCATAAAGATACTGAACATAAGGCTTTGCCCAGTTATCAACGTCAACAAAAGGGGCAGTATATGAAAGAGACATTGCCTCTTCCTCTGCACCGAGAAGACGGACAAACATCACAGCGGCCTCAGGTCTCGTCAGCTCACGGTCAAGCTCATAGCCTTTGTTTGTTCCCTTGAAAATGCCAATCTCCGAAAGCTTGTCGGCAAAATATTCAGGCTCCGCTGCAAACGCCGACACAGAGAGAAGAACCGTTATAATAACTAACCCAATAAGTATTTTCACTGTCTTTTTCATAATCCGACCTCCTTAATTCGTTTTAGCAATTTAATTATATCAATAAAATTATATGTTGCAACATATAAATGCCTATTCAATAAGCATTTCTGCAAGATTATATTTCTTTGCAATTTGAAGGAGTGTTCCATCTTTTTGCATTTCGCCTATCACTTTGTTAATTTCCGGAATGAGGTCGCTTTCCTCCCTGAATGCTATTCCGTATTCTTCGGAATAAAATACCTTTCCTTGAAGTGTCACAAGCCCCGAAACCTCAGAGGTTTTTAAAAAAGCTTCTACTTCTTTCCTATCCGCAAGTACCATATCCGCCTCATTTTTTTCAAGGGCGATAATATCCTTTTCAAGCCCTTCACCGTATGTAAGCATTTTACATTCTGCGAGGTATTCAGACCTTATATCCTTTTCAAAGAAATTCCACCCGGAATCAATAATTTTTGCACCTGATGCACTTTCGGCATATTTTTCGGCATCCTCTTCTCTCACAATCAAAACAAGATGATTGCTCAGATATGCATCGGAATAGTGTATTGTGCTTTTGTCATCGGAGATTATAAGTCCGTTCCAGATGCAGTCCAGCTTATCGTTCCAGAGATAAAACATCCAATCTTCCCAAACGATTTCAAGAAATACCGGGTCAAGACCGAGTCTATCGCAGACTTCAATGGCAAAATCTGTTTCAAAACCAGTCAACGCATTAGTTTTCTCGTCCATATAATTAAATGGTTCCTTCATTGTTATGCCAATTAGAAGCTCACCGTTTTCCCCTACCTTTTCAAGGTCTCCCCAACCTGCCGGGTCATAAGATGTGACCTCATACATATGAAGGTCCGCAGGGAATCTCACAATAACGGTACTGTCGGTCTTTATATCTTCAATAGATATCGTATACCAACCGTTTTGGCTCTTGCCCTCTGCTTTTACGGAGAGAAGCTTGCCGTCACAAAGCTTGGCACTTATGGTTTCTCCATCATACTTTTCTATCCTGTATTCGGAGGCATTGCCCACCTTTTCCGACTTTTCCGCCGAAGCAAAATCACACAAGCATATATTTCTGTATTTATCCAAATCCGGCATCTGTGTCTCTGCAAATCCGAAGGAGCTCTTCTCGCCCTCTTTATCCGATGTGTCTCCGTAATGTATATATCTGTCACCGGTATAATACATATATCCGTCCTTATACCAGAGCCTTCCCACACTTTCCTGTATCTCCGGATATGTCCGACTTTGGGATTTTCTTTCAAATCTTTCATTGATTTCAAGAGCCAACTTGTTCTTTTTGGAATTTTCCGTGTTTTTTTCAAACACATACGAAACCTCTTGATGCATCTTACCATAACCGCTTGCATCTTCGCCGTAAGTCTCCGTAATCACTGTTGCTGAAACCTTTTTCGCATTCACAAAGCCCGATATTACCTTATCAAACTCACGGTAGTCCTCAAACGTGCGAAGAAGCTTCTCGGCGCCCTTGATTTTACCCTCACTTACAAGCTGTTCAAGAAGTGTGACCTTTTCCGATGTGACTGTAAGTGGTTTTACAGGAAGGGACAGAGCAGTATATGTCATCGCCATCATATTGCCACGGCTGAAGCCATCCCACGGATAATTTGCACCGTCATAAACTCCAATTTCCCACGCATCCCAGTCTGCATCCGTGTATCTGAAATCGCCGTTTTTGTTATCATTATACCCAAGAACACGGAGAAGAAAGGTTGCATACTGCTGTGCCGTGCAAAAATCAGATGCGCCGAATGTGGTTTCGCTCGTTCCCTTTGTAAGTCCTTTATCATAAAGGTACTGAACATAAGGCTTCGCCCAATCGGGAACATCATTAAAAGGAGCAGTATATGAAAGAGTGCATGCTTCCTCTTCACCGCCGAGAAGCCTTACAAGCACTACTGCTGCCTCTGCTCTTGTCGGCTCACGATCAAGCTCATAGCCTTTGTCTGTGCCTTTAATTACTCCGATTTCAGAAAGCTCATCCGAAAGCTTTTCAAAATATGCGGCAAATGCTGACACAGAAAGAAAAAACGTCACAACAGCTAAGCAAATGAGTATTTTTATTGCCTTTTTCACACCCAACCCCTCCTTAATTTATTTCCTAATTTAATTATATCAATAATTTTTTATGTTTACAACATATAAATCTCATATCCGCATACAATTATGTAAGGAGTGTGATTATATGAACAAATCCCTTAAAACGAAAATCATTTTTATTCTCACCGCCCTTGCAGTTGGTGGGCTTTCCGCCTATCTCACAAAGGACAGTATGAACATCTTCGATACGGTGACAAAACCACCCCTTGCACCACCGCCCATTGTTTTTCCTATCGTGTGGTCTATTCTTTATACCCTTATGGGCTATGGTGCCGCAAGGGTATATCTTGAAAACCCGGATTCCGATGCTCTCACCGTATATTGGATAAATCTTATAATAAACTTCTTCTGGAGCATAATTTTCTTCAACTTCCGAAACTTCGGCTTTGCTTTTTTATGGCTTGTTCTCCTCTTTATTGTCGTTCTCATAATGACGGTGAAGTTTTACCGTGTTGATAAGGTTGCAGGACTTCTGCAGATACCATATCTCATATGGCTTGTTATCGCAGGATATTTAAACCTTTATATATATCTTACAAATTGACATTCCCTGAAAATCCGTGTATAATAGCCTCAATATATTTTAATATGGAGGATTATTATAATGGTAGTTATTGAAATGGAAAACGGCAAGAAGATAAAACTTGAGCTTGATCCCTCTGCCGCACCTATCACAGTTGAAAACTTTGAAAAGCTTGTCCGCGATGGTTTTTATGACGGACTTACCTTCCACAGAGTTATCTCAGGCTTTATGATTCAGGGCGGATGCCCCCAGGGCACAGGTACAGGCGGCCCCGGTCACACAATCAAGGGTGAGTTTAAGTCAAACGGCGTTGATAACCCCATCCGTCATACCCGTGGTGTTATCTCCATGGCACGTTCAATGATGCCCAACTCCGCAGGCAGCCAGTTCTTCATTATGCATAAGGATGCACCGCACCTTGACGGTCAGTATGCTGCTTTCGGTAAGGTTGTTGAAGGTATTGAGGTTGTTGACGAGATTGCATCGGTTGATACCGACTATTCCGACAAACCGAAGACTCCCGTTGTTATGAAGAAAGTGACAATCGAATAAGGGGAAGCTTTTATGAAAAGATTTTTCACTCTCTTTCTTGCGGCATTGATGCTTTTTTCTCTCTGTGCCTGCAAAAGTGATGCAGAAAAGACAGGAAATCAGGATAGCACAACCGCCGAAGCTCCCACAGACGCCGATACTCCTGTGGCAGAAAAAGAGCTCTCGCCTTATGAAAAGCTTATGGCAAAGTATTCCGATATTGCAAATGAGCAAACCTCACTTGCAGAAGCTGTTGCAAAGAAAAACGATTTAACTCTTTTGGGAAAGTCCTCACGCCTTGCAATTGACCTCACGGATATTGCATCAGCCATCACAAAGGCAGGAGAAAATGTTTCCGATGAAGATTTTGCATCTCTTGATGCAAAGCTTGAAAAATGCAAAGAAACTCTCGATGAAATAAAAACACTTCTTGAAGAATAAAAAACGCAAAGGAAGTTCTATAATGAAATTCAGTCCGCTGATGAATGAAACGTTGGATTTTTGTTCCCCACAGAACGAAAATGTATGGGTGAGTGCTTTTACGGATTCAAACATTGATTCCTACACTTCTCACATAAATGATATAATCTCCCTTGGATTTAAACAGGAAAAAAGCTACAGTCTTTCGGAAAATTCTTTTTCTTTTTTCAAAAAAGGAACGGACACAATCAGGACAGCGTTTTATCCGGGAACAAAAGAGATCAGAATTATACATACCAAAGATGAAATAATCCCTGATTTCACAGCAAAAGAAAGCAGAGACTCTTGTGATATTCTCTTCACGCAAATTCACTTGGAGGACTACGGACTTTCGGATGTATTCAGGACAGACGACGGCAGATTTATAATTTTAGACGGCGGATGGGAGTTTGAACCTGATGCCGATAAGCTCATAAATCTTATAAAAGAGCAGTCCGAAGATAAAAAGCCCATAATCGCCGCATGGATTATGACGCATCCGCACCTTGACCATTACAGAGCGTTTTTTGAGTTTTACAGAAAATATAAAGATGACGTAATAATCGAAAAGTTCCTCTATAACTTTCCTGAAGCGAAAGAGGAAAATATAGAGGCAATCCCTGCACTTGCAAGAAATGAAGAAATAGAAAACATCCTGAAATTTGAAGGAATATTAAAAAAAGAGGGGTATCCTTCATTCATGCTTCATTCGGGTGATGTGTTTGATATCGGAGGATTGCATTTTGAAGTTCTTTCTTCCCCCGATGATACAATGAAACCGCCGGTTGAGGACTTCAATCTCTATTCACTTATTCTTAAAGTTACTGCAAACAGTCAGACACTTCTCTTGTGTGCAGATGCATATTTCAAAGAGGCAAAGCTCAGTGAGAGATGGGGAAAATATCTGAAATCCGATATACTGCAGATTCCGCATCACGGCTTCTGCGGAGGAAGAGAAGCGGAGTATGATTTTATAGATCCCTCTGTATGTTTTGCTCCCACGTCTGAAGCGATTGATTTTATGAAATGGAACATATATTCTTCATATAACAAGCATCTGATATATAATCTTAATGTTATTGACTATTTTACCGGAAAAGAGAACATAACAATAAAACTTCCTTATACTCCGAGAAAATACGGAAGAAAGATTCTGGAAGATAAAATATCGGAATGTCAGCGTATGGCAGGCTCAAAATGCTGGTACTTTGACGGTGTGACCAAAGAAGATGCAATCTTCACATTTATCAATACTGCTATGGTAAATATCCCCGTCTATGCTGATTTGTATTTTGAAACCCCCGAAAAATCGGTTGTAGCCATAAAGTCAGACCTCAAAGCGATGACAAGAAGCAAAAAGAATCTCTTTGATATCGCCGATGCCGATCCTGATGCTCTTTATTTTAACAGAAAATCTCTTTCGAAAATCGGTGTTGAAGACGGAGCAGAATTTGCAGTCAAACTCTATTCCGATTATCCCTTTATCGCAATATGGAAAAAGGAAGCAATATATCATTCCTGAAAACAAATGCTTTACGGATATTGCAACGGGGATTAAAAAAGGTAAAGACCTCACGAAAGAGGATTTTGCATCGCTTGATGTAAAGAATATAAAAAACGCAAAGGGTGGCGAATTTCGCCACACTTCAGCGTGTCGAAAAACTTTCGACACGCTGGGAGGCTGTCCAAAAAGGTGTGAGATTTTCCGAATGGAACCCGAAGGTGTATGTTGATACATCGAGAGGTGACACTTCGGGAAAAACAAGCGAAAAAGTC
>JAFSEA010000096.1 GCA_017435965.1 Oscillospiraceae bacterium | reverse complement strand
TCCGAGTGCTACATCCTTCTTCTCAATAAGTGAGCCGTTTTCGTTATAGAAATAAACCGGTGCTGTTGTGTCGCCTTCCTCTACTTTCACCTTGTCAAATACTGCGATAACAGCTGTGTTTGTGTTTACCTTAAAGGTTTCTGTTGCATTTGATGAAAGGTGCTTTCCGCTTGCGTTTCTCCAATATGCAAATTCATAACCGTCGTTTGCAGTTGCAGAAACCTCCACACTGCTTCCGATTGCTACTTCATCAACATTGCCTTTAACCGATACAGTACCTCCTGTTTCCGCAAATGCTCCGAAGTTTACCATTGTATCAGCTACCGCTTCACCGGGTTTGTTGCAGGTTACTTCAATTTCTGTTGAAAGAGTATTTGCAATGTCTGCATCGGTTGCAGTTGCGGTGATTGTTACTTTTCCTTCCGATACAGGAGTTACAACGCCACTTTCCGCATCAACTGTTGCAACTTTCTCGTTGCTTGATGAATATGTAAACGTTGCCGCCTCTGCTGTGGTGGAAAGATAGCCTGTTGCAGAGACCGTTGCATTTTCATTTTTGTCAACGTTGATCGAGGATGCAGTTGAAGTGATTTCTGCATCATAAACGGCGGTTTTGTTTCCTGCACAGAGTTCTATTATACCAAAGGTCGAATAGACATCAGAGCTGTTGTATGTCAATACATTTGCTGCATCATAATAGTAACTGCTGTTTTTTATGGTAATGATGTACTTGCCCGGTTCCTCAATATTTACAGTACCAACAACAGGAGTTATATCTGTTGAATTTGCAAGAGATGTATCATATGCATTATAGTAACCGATTAAATCCGCATTTGATGTTGATGCTGCATCTTTGGATATGTACACATTCATATTAATATTCATTCGGGAGTTTGTTCCGCTTCTCGAATTTATCTTGATTACATATGCCCCTGCAACCGGAACATCAATTTCAAGCGCAACCCAAACATTTCTTCTGAGCTGCATACCGAAGTCATAGTACCGTATAGAACTATCATTATAAACATTGCTTGAAGAATGAAAGCTATATCCCTTTGTTGCAGGTCTTACAAGAAGTGTAAGTGGGTATGCTGTCGTATCCGCCTGATATTTCATACCCAAACTTCTCATTCCGGACGGAAAATCATAAACAAGGCTTGCACCATCACTAACCACAACATTCGTTTCCGCCTTCACGGTATAACCGGCTTCATTTGTTATCGAGACTGTCACAGTCGCATTTCCGGTTGCAACACTTGTGATATTTCCATCTGCATCCACCGTCGCTATATCATTATCTGAAGATTCATATGTAAGTACATAACCATCACTCACACAACTTCCATCGCTAAGGTAAAGCTTGGATGCAAGCTTACAACTCTCTCCCATTGGAACAACAGCTGTTTTGTTTGTTATAATCGAGGCAAGCACGGTATCTGTGCCGTTTCCGTCAAGAGTAAAGTTTCCGAAGAAAACCCAACCTGTTCCGCCGGGACTTGTCTTCTCACCCGTAGAATAGACAAAATAGTATTCACCTGCTTCTATATATAACGGTTCGAGTGCATACGGTTCCTGTGTGGTTACCGCAGTACACTCAGAATTATAGCAATTTATGCTTCCGATAGAATTATCTGACGTGAAATCTGCACTCTTGAGCTCTCCTGTTTTCTTTATAAGATAAAGATTAAGCATTGCCGCTTCATCATAAGCTCTATAGTTTATCTTCGGAGTGTAGACACCCGACTTCGGGACAATTATCTTGATTGCCCACCAGTTGCCCGAATCACGCATCTGCATACCATCGGTACCTGACCAGTTTATAGTCACGCTTTTATCGGCTGTGAGAAGATTTTTTGAGTTTGCTACATACTCCCACAAACCGTTATTGGCTTCATAGGTGAAATCTGCAAACTGAACAGTCTGATTGTTCCAGGTTCCGAAATTCTTTGTTACATCGTATGTAATGGTGATTCCGGCATCCTGTTGTGTTGCCTCTCCTTCTGTTGCAAATACTGCCGGTATCATTCCGACAACAAGGGCAATGGCAAGAAGCATTGATAATAATCTTTTCATTTCATTACCTCCAACTGATGTTATATTTCGTATTATACCACCCCTCCTCACGAAAAATCAAGGCTTTTTTGCTTATTTTCCAGTACTTTTTTTATCAAAAAGTTATTTTCACATATTTCAGGCTGCAAAAAGAGCAGGAAACCCAAAATGATTTCCTGCTCTTTGATATAGGCTACTGTTTATTTTGCAAGGAGTCTTGAGATAACAATCTCTGTTTCCTTGTATGTCACATAACCCTTTGGTACAATAAGTCCGTTTCTGCCGTTGATAATACCCTCTGCAATAAGTGCAGATACTGCTTCCTTTGCATAAGCGGAAACATCAGCAAAATCCTCGTAGGGAACGACCTGTGTGTCGTTCCGCATTTCGGCAATAGTGTCTTTGATTACACGGTAGATAATCACCATCATATCCTCACGGGTGATGGGGGCATTGGGGAGGAATTTATCATTTCCCACACCGTTTACAATACCGAGAGCCTTTGCGATTGCAACTTCATTTGCAAAATCCTCATTAGGAAGAACATCGGAGAAGTTGCCGGCAGTCTCTGCGGTAAGGTTGAGCTTTTTCACTATCGCCCGAACAAACTCTGCACGGGTGATGTTTCCTTCTTTCGCCGGAGTCTCGTCAAACACTGTTGCAAGGGGAATTCTGAAGGTATTTCCCTCTGCGATGTTATACACAAATCCGAGAGCGAGGTTTGAGCTATCCTTATATCCTCTTATAACGCTCACGTCACCGAGACCAAGAACAACCTTTTCGCCCTCACGCTTTGCGGAAACAATTTCATAAACGCCGTTCTGCTCACCGTCATTATCTACGTATATATATTTCCCCGGAAGAATATCAATGTTGTATGCACCGTCAAGAGCCACGGTTATTGTGTTGTCGCTTCGAAGATCACGGGTAAAATCAAGAACTTTTCCCGTGTATGCACTCTCTCCCGAGGTCTCTCCGATAAGAGTGCCGTCGTTTACATATGAATATGTGTTCTCACCGAGAGCATCAAGGCTATATACTCCGATAAAGCCTGCAAAGTCAAACTTACCGTCAACATTATATGTAACTTTATTGTTTGTTGCATATACAATATAGTCAATTTTTCCGTCTTTGAGTGTTACCTTTATTGCCTTTGCAACATCCTTTGCAGTCTCAGGTCCCGATACCTTCACAACGGGAACCTCACTTGCATTCTGTATAAATTCATCGTTTCTATACGGTTCGATAACAGATGTAAAGAGTGTATCCAGGTCTTTGCCCTTGCGATGGATGAGCATATAGTCAAGACCGGGGATGTTCTTATTGGAGCTTGTTCTCGGTGCATAACCCTTCATGAGAGCAACCTCCGAGGGAGTCCAGTCGTTAAGGGCAATAAACTTCAAGTTGAGACCTTCTGCATCCACAGGGCAGTCATTAAAGTCTGTCTGCTCAAAGTTAACTGCAAATGTTCCGTCGGAAAGTCCTTCTGCACGGTTTACATCTGTAAGCCAAGTGTAGCCTCGCGGATATTTCGTCTTGTAGTTTGCGTGGGTTATATCGCTGTTGGGGTCTTCGCCGTAAGGCACATCACGACCTGCATATGTTCCGACATACGCACCGTTTTCATCAACTTGGGGAATGAGAATGAAATCCTCCGTGGTATAGCCTTTATGTGACTGGGTATGGAAGCTGTAGGTATGAGTATCGCCACCCTTTATACGGAAGAAGTCAACCGTGTATGTGTCCTTGTCATTCACGGAAACATTTACAACGCTTCTTCTGTATTCGCTTACCTCGTCATAGACCTCGGGAGCTTCAACATCCATAACCTTTACTTTTCCCGAATCGTCAAAGTGGAGAGGTGTTGCACCGGGGATTCCTTCCTGCCACTCTTCATTTACGGAAACTGTATTGTGGGCAATGGTATTCATAACCCACTGATAGCGGTTGGGGTCAAAGCCCGTTGCTTCGGGATATCCGAGGTCGGGAGTGAAGTTGAAGCCATAAGCATTGATACCAAGCTGAAGAATGTCGTGGTGAGCGTGAGAGGTGTTGCTGATACCATAATTCATCCATACATCGTTGCCCGTGCCCATATCGTCACGGAGTATTCCGAGACCAAAGCCCGTGAGGTTTTCACTCTTGAGCTCAAGCTCGCCATAGGTATCAACAGCCGCCTGAATATCGGCTTTTAAGCTGTCGTTATTTGTGAAAATGTCGATATATACATCGTCAAGGTTTCCGCCAACGGAGTAATAGTAGTTCTGTGCAAGCTGTGGGTCACGGAGCATATAGAATGCTCGGAGAGTTTCGTCAGCGGTGCTGTAGAGAGATTTGTTTGCAGTAGAGCCGGAGTCTCCGATATGGAGGCTGTAGCCGTGACCGACAGTTTCCTTGATTATGGAATTGAACATCTTTTTATACTTGGGGTTTTCAAAGAGGTTGAGATCTCCCTTATAGCCGTAGCGGTAAAGGACTTCCGCAACTTCAAGGCCGTTTACAACCCATATTCTGTTATAGCCGATGCCCACCTCGTTACCAAAGCCGTTGCGGTCAACATCGTTTACATACTTTGTGAGCATTTCACCGCCGGAGCTTTCGCAGAAAGAGTCAAACTCACGGCCATAAATGGGGTCAACAAGTTTTTCGGTGACATATCCTGCATTTGCTCTTCCGAGCCAGTCAAACATCTCACTTGTCTCGGGCTCACGGTCAAGGGCAGCTGCCGCAAGAGCAACGGAAAGCTGATGCATTCCGAAGTTTCCGCGAAGGTCAGAGCTCTTTGCGCCTTCAAAGGTCTCACGAAGGATATTGTCCTCAATATTCTTGCGGATAAGCTCTTTTGAAGTCTTTGTGTTTTCAAGTCCATAGAGCTCTGCTTTTTTTGACAGGTATTCTATAACCTCAGCCTCGCCGAGAAGAGGCTTAAAGGCATCGTATGCATAAATAAGAACGTTTGCGACACCCGGCTCCCAGATAGAGCCGACGGTCTTGCCGCTATATCCGCCGCCGTGGGAGTTTGCATAATTAAGACTTACCTTTGTTATGTCATATCCGGGGTAAAGATCTGCAACACGGTCAAGAAGAATGAGCCCTGCAATGCCATACTTCTTATCGCCCGTATAGAGATATGCTTTTGTAAGCTCGGAGATAGCAAGGGAATATGTTGACCTTGCAGTTCCGTTTACGCCCCACATCTGATGCATATAATATGCAAGGGGAGCATATTTCGGAAGGGACTTTGTGCCGCAGGTCTTATCGTCAATTGACCAGCCAAAGCCGTCGTCAACAAGCCAGGTATCAACTTCATCGGCAGGAATTCCGAGAGTCTCACCCACTTCGGGATAAAGAACATTTACGAGATATCCCGTCTCACCCTTTGCAACAAGCTCTGCATTCTTCTCGTGAGCAAGCTCCACATCGAATGTGCCGTCAGGGAGAAGTCCAAGCTTGTAGAAGCCTTCAAAATCGTTTGACGGAAAACGTCTTTCACATTCGGGGCATTGTACTTTCCAGGGGTGGTTTATTATATCAACCTTCCAGGAATATGCACCGTGGGTTTTCTGAAGGTTTGTCTTGCAGTAGGGACAGATGTATGTAATCTCTGCCGGTGACTGAAGAGTTGCAATGGTATATGAACGGGGAATACCCTCACCGGGCATGCGCTCATAGAGAATATCGAGGTTTTCAACGTGACGCTCGGCAGCTTCCACCTCCTTGTCACGTTCTTCCCTTGCCCAGTCATATTTTTCAATGTTGCGGCGTGCGTTTTCACGCATTTCTTCTGTATAGACAGTCAATCTGATTTCCTCCGTTTCTTCCGCCTTCACATCTTCTGCCGAAGCAAAAGAAAAAGGTACAGTTGAGAGAGTGAGCGCGAGAACAAGTGCCGTTGATATGATTCTTCTTAGCATAATTTCCATCCTCCGTTTGTATATACTTACTTATTATATATTGTACTTCAAAACGAGCAACGCTGTCAATACGCATCCGACAAAACGTAAGAAAAAAGCGACATCAGGTCAACCGGAAGTCAGATTTTCAAAATGTACATATGGAATATTTGCTATTCTGCATGAAATGTAGTATAATTAAAGTGTATGGAATGAGGTGAGACTGTGAACGATATTTTTGAAGAATACCTGCGTGAAAAGGAACCGCAGAAGAAAGAAAAGGGGTATGCCTGGCATACTGCAATTGGTCTTCAAGCGGTTGACGGACTCACTACAAGTGAATATTTGATTAAAACCGCCAAGAAAAACATTGACGGCGATATTACATTCAAAGAAGCCAGGGATTTAATTCACAGTTATTATAAAGAGAATATTTCACATACAAGTACCGATAGAACAGAAGAAGCCGACAAGGTTTCTGTCCGCATCGCACAGTTGTTGTCCGAAAAGTCTTTTGTCTTTTCTCCGGCACAGTATATTTCGATCCATTCACAGTTGTTTACGGATATTTATAAACACGCCGGCAAAATCAGAGAATATAACATTACCAAAAACGAATGGGTGCTTGATGGTGATACCGTTATGTATGGCGGTGCTTTGGATTTAAGAGCAACCTTAGATTATGATTTTGGGGTTGAAAAAGAATTTTCTTATAAAAACCTCTCAATGGATGAAATCATAAAACACTTGGCAGTATTTGTTTCTCGCCTTTGGCAGATTCATATTTTCTCTGAAGGCAACACAAGAGCAACAGCGGTTTTCTTTATCAAATACCTTCGCACATTAGGTTTTGATGTTACAAATGATATATTTGCGGAAAATGCTTGGTATTTCAGAAATGCTTTGGTTCGTGCAAACTATACCAATCTGAAAAAAGGTGTTCACGAAACAACCGAGTATCTGGAGCTGTTTTTAAGAAATCTGCTGCTTGGTGAAAATAACCCCCTCAAGAACCGCGATATGCATATTAGCGGCTCGTTATCTTTCCCAAAGTGCAACGAGCAAAACGAAAAATGCACTTTGGATTGCACTTTGGACGAAATCGCAGTTTTGAACCTACTAAAAACCGACGGCAAACTGACACAAAAGAAAATTGCCGAAAGCATTGAAAAATCCGAAAGAACCGTTAAAACAATTACAGTCTCTCTTGAAAAGAAAGGGCTGATCGAAAGAGTAAACGGAAAACGTTTTGGTTATTGGAAAGTTAATATTGACTGATATTATCGCACCCCCACCTCTGCAAGCCGCAAAGGTGGGGGTGTATTTTATGCCTGTTCGCCGAGGGTATATGTGACCGTAAACTTTTCTTCATCCGACGGCTGGACTCTTAAAAGGACCGCATCGCCGCTTGCAAGGGAAACCGACACAGCATCCGATGCTTCACGGAGAAATCTCTGCTTTCCGTCAATTTTGCTCACTTCATAGATGTTATATTTGCCATTAAGGGGAATTTCAGCCTTGAGATTTTTCTCAAATTCACGGTTGAGAATAAGGATATATCTGTTACCGTAGTCATCACTGAACTCTCCGACAGATGTGCGCTTCGGAAGTGTACCCGTGATAAGCTCGCAGGATTTCGGATCGTCTGCGTATTTCTTATAAATTTCATTATATTTACCATACGGAGCAAGATCGGAGCTGTGGAATACACCTGTGCTTGTGAGTGCCATAAGAGTATTGCCGAGGGATTTGAGCTCTGAATGGATTTTCTTTGTGTCCTCAAAGAATTCACCCTTTTCGCCGGTCACGAGAAGTGCAGTACACTCGGTGGGGTATGGCGGCGGTGTTTCATCGGAGAGATAGCAGGCACCCGTTGCGGTGAGACTCTGAAGACCTTTTGCACCGTAGAGAACGGCTGAATACATCATCATACGAATCATGGGGAAGGTGAGCTTTTTGGTATTGTAAACCTTGCTCGCCTGATAATAGAACCAGAAAGGAAGCTCATACTTTTTCGCAAGGCTTCTCGCAACGAAAAGGTCAAGCCACATAGGAGAGTTATCAAGCTGCATCTCATCGGTATAGATGTGCCCCGGATAAAGCTCACAGTAATCTCCGATGGGGTATATATCCGTTGAAAGAACAGGTGGAGATACTATCTGCAGGAATTTTTCAAACGCATTGAAATATTCTCCGTTTTCCCAAGTGGGACCGGGGTTGTAGCTTGGCGGAAACACCGAGAAAAGAAGTGCTTCCGGGTCTTCTTTTTCAAGAATGTCCGACTGACGTCGTGCCTCACGGAAGAGATACTCACGATGCGGCTCGTCCCATATATAGTAGCCGACAACGTGTTTTTTATCACGGAGAGCTTTTGCTGTCTCAACGATTTTTTCATCATCAACAGGGCGGTTGTCGTGGAGGTCCATCATTCCTCCGAAAATATCAAGGTCCTGGAATATGAGGTCAATTCCGTGTTTTTCACACATATCAACTGCTTCCCATGCTTTATGTTGCACACCCCAGCCAAGCTCAAGAAGGTTAAAGCCCGCTTCCTTGCAGTTTCTTATCATAAGATCCATATCTTCCGCAACACAGTTGAAGGTGGAAAGTGCAAAATCCTTTTGTTTCCATTTAAACCGTTCATTTCCGAGCGGTTTTCTCATGTAAACTTTATTGTTCATAAAAGAGTATCCTTTCAACGTCTTTACAAAAATTTGCTTTTTGTTTTTTACTTGGAATATATTACTTTTCCGTCGACTATTGCATAGCCTGTCATTGTTGAATCTTCACCCAGGTCATTTTCAAACTTGAGCTGATTTCCGTCACCTGTCACAGCTATCTTGTGTGTTGCAGTTGCAAATGAAACATCTCCTCCGTTTTCATTGAAGAGAACACCCATTTCTGTTGCGTTGCCAAGACCGATGAACTCAGCAAAATTACCGCTGATTATTATTCTGCGAAGCTCCTGTGCAATAGTTGGCTTGTAATCCTCATAGACAGCAGTAAGGCTGCAGTTTTCTGCTGCGAGGAATTCATAAGTTTTATTAAAGCTTACTATCTCGCCGTTCTTTGTCCAGTAAACAAAGACCTTTGAGCCGTTGCCTCCCTCGCGCTCTGTTGCGGAAACACGAACCTTGTCGCCGTAGGTGTAGGTGCCGGCACCTGTGCCGCCTGTTACGGAAACTGCAATATTTGCAGTCTGTGAATCTTCATACTGTGCAACAATACGCATCTGCTTACCCTCTGCGATTATTGCATCACCGTTTTCATAGACATCACCTGTTTCTGCACATTTCCATCCGATGAAAGCATAGTTTTCAAATGCAGGTACAGAAGGAACGGTTATTGTATCACCTTCACTGTAAATAGCTGTTGAAAGCTCATCACCTATTGCATTGTAGAAAGTTACAGGAAGAGCTTCTGAGCTTGTGTTCCTGTAAACAGCTGTGAGCCATGCACCGCCCGATACTGCCTTGAAGCTGTATTCGGGCTCATAGGATACAACACGGCGATTGTTTCCGATTCCCTTTTCCCAATAGAGGAATTCATAACCGTCTTTTTCGGGTGCGGTAGCAGTAAGATTTGAGCCTACGTTTCCGGAAATTGTAGTTACAACTGCCGATGCATCTGCATTTCCTTCAATATCTCTTGTGAGAACATTGACCGTTGCTGCAGTCGGTGCGGCATCTGCCGACTCAACTGCGATATCTGCGGTCATAGTGTTTGCAATTGTCTGAACCTTAACTTCTGCCTCAGAAAGTACGCCGGGAACGGGTGTGAGGTTTACCTGACCGAGACGGAAGAACTGTGTGCCGCTGTAGCTGTTAAAGGTAAGACTTTCCGAGCAGGCATCCAAAACGAGGTGATACTCACCTGCCGTGGGAATATCTACTGTGTAGTAATCTGATGAAACCTTATTTTCCGGTGTGGTCTCCTTGGTATACATGCCCTCATAGAAATTATACCAGCCGAGGTGTGCATAATCTCCAGAGTCAATCTTGCTCTGAATGTCGGTTGCGTTATATGTATCTGCCGCCTTGCCGAAATAAACCTTCATAAATGCGCTGTTTTCAAGTGTTGTTCCGCCGTTCTTAACAATCTCAAGCTTATACCGGCCTGCATACGGAACATTCAGCCTCAAAGCCAGGTGAGCTCTTTCCCCAATGGGAGTTTTTCCATAATATGAAGTGTACAGTCCTGTAACGATATACGGATTCTGCACCATGGGATTGTTGAATCCTTTTGCTCCCTTTTCAATCTTGAACGGAGCAGTTTTTGTAAGATCAAGAGTCTTGTACGGCTCGATGGTTTCGTCCACACTTACTCCTTTTTCTGCAGTAGCATCAGCTACAAGCTGCGACGTGGTTTCCCAGTCAAAATAACTCAAGTTATAAACATAACCGTTAGTATATATCCCTTGTTGTGTATCACTTGATGTCGGAAGTTTTGAACTCAAACTTGTTTTCTTGACAATATAATTGAGTGCCTGTGCATCCTCAGGCAAACGCTGTGAAAGCGTAAGGCTTCTGAGGAATATTTTAGAACCGGAATATATGTCATTTGTCGTCGAAGGGTTATCGGTAATTCCTACAGGAATAATAAAGAGATAATAGTTCTTTGATGCATCAAGCTCTACCGGCATAAGCTCTGCACTCTTGTTGAGAGTGGTTGCATTCTTCATATCAATACTTTTGCCTATACGGGCAGTTGACGGAAGCGTCCATGCATACGTCTGAATAATAGATGTATCCTTTCCGTTTGTGTGCCAGTTTAAGGCTTCATCACCGTTTGCAGGCTTTTCGATGAGATAGATATCAACAATCGGAGACTGTGTATCGGTTGTGTAATCAATGGTGGGGAGGTATGTGCCGGACTCTTCAATGTCAAGCTCAAAAGCATATGCACTTCTCCACACGGTGGAAAACTCATAACCGGCATTCGACGTAACGTCCGGATCGTATACCGGACCGTTTCCGTTCATACGTGGGTTCAGAACCATATGCGTTGTATCAGTATAGGGGAAGGCCGTATCATTTCGCATATTGACAAAGCCCCACTTGCAATATCCCTCGCTTGCGGTTGCTATTGTCTGTTCCACACTGTGAACATAATTTTTCGTGCCGGCGGTAGTGTTTGTGCCTGCATGTGCATAAGAATTAAACTCATACACAAATGATTTCGCCTCTCTCGCCCATTCCCAGCCTGCATCTTCCGCAAAAACAGACGGTGCAAGGGAAAGCATAAGTGCGAGTGCGACAGTCAAAGCCAAAAATCTTTTCATGTTTTTTCTCCCTTTCATAAAGAAATTTGATTTTTATCCGATATAGTCGAGAATTCTCTTGATGAGAACTGCAACCTCGGCACGTGTTGTGAAGTCGTTCGGTGCGATTTTTCCGTTCTTGCCGTTTACAAGTCCTGCACCGACAAGTGCCGATACCGCTTCTTTTGCGTAATCGGGAACGGAGTCGAAATCCGGGTATTCCGGGCGGATGATATCCGCCCCTACAAATTTGTCCTTGAGGACTCTGTATACCATGAGCATCATATCGCATCGTTTGATATTTTCTCTCGGAGCGAACAAGTTCGCGCCTACTCCGCCGACAAGTCCTGTGTTTCTTGCTATTGCAAGTTCTTTTGCAAAGTAATCGGACTCACTTACATCAGAGAAGTTCTCTGTGTTGTCGCTTGTCTTTTCAAATGCACGAACAAGAAGTATTGCAAAGTCTGCTCTTGTTATGTTATTTGCCGGTGAATATGTGGTTTCACTTGTGCCCTTGATTATTCCCTTATCTGCAAGAGAATTGATTGCATCAGCCGCCCAGGCATGGTTTCCGAGGTCAGTAAAGCGGACATCTGGCTCTGCGGGCGGGAGGATGATATCCTCCCCTACATCGGTTGAGGGTTTATCAGAGGGAGCTGTTGTTCCGCCGCCACCGCCGCCGGAGGTTGAGCCGTAGACAGTCACCTCAAAGGTTATTGTGGCTTCACGTCCGTCTCCGTCAATTGCGGCTATCACAAAGCCGGCTTTTCCGACCTGTGCACTTGTGGGTTTCCACGTGACAGTTCCGGTTTCTTCATCCAACGACGCACCTCTCGGAAGGATTCGTCCCTCGAAAGTAAGCTCATCGGACACATCACTCTTTGCATTTACATTGATTGCGATGGTGCTTCCTGCCGCAGCGGTGAGATTTTTGGTGTTTCCTGCCGAAATCTCGGGGCTTTCATCCTTTATATCGGTGAGGGGTACCGTTACCTTCTGATACTTTTCGATATTGAATTTATATCCTGCATCACGGTTGTTATCATCCTTAAAGGAGGTGATAAGGCTTACATCACCGATATCAAGGTCGGTATACTCCGGATTTTCTGCATTTGCGGAAGCCCCGAGGATTCTGTATGAGCCGTTTCTCGAGCCCTTGTTCTCAACATAGATATATTCTCCGCTGAGTCTGTCAAGGCTAACCTCGCCGTCAAATGCGACGGTGATTTTGTTCTCCGATGACAATGTTTCCGTAAATCCGATGACCTCACCGTCATAGCTTCCCAAGGAGGTGGTATCGCCGATAACAGTTCCGTCATTGATATAAGTGTAAATATTGAGTCCCTTGTCATTTACGCTGTAAACACCTGCAAAGCCTGAGAACTCAAAGCTTACTGTTATATCCTCACCGTCTGAGTTTTTGAAGGTGTCCGTAACAGTATATCTCGCACCTTCTTTTGTGGAGTAAACAATATAGTCGTGTCTTCCGCTCTTAAGACTTACTCTGATTGCCTTTGCAGTATTGTCACGAACGGGAGAAGTGCCGATGCAGAGCGGAACACTTACCATTTCGGCAATATATTCTTCGCCCTTATACGGCTGGAGAACAGATGTGAACAATGTGTCAAGAGACTTCGTATCTGTTCTGTGGATAAGCATATAATCAAGACCCGTTATTGCCGCATTACTTGCCGTCTGCGGAGGATATCCCGTGACAATGCCTATTCCCGTGGGTGTCCAGTCATTGAGTGCAGTATACTTCATATTGAGATCCTTTGAATCCTCAACCTGATTTTTGAAATCGGTCTGCTCGAAGTTTACCGAGAAGTTTCCGCTCTCTATGTTTTCCGCACGGTTTACATTGGTAAGCCATGTGTATCCTCTCGGGAACATAGTCTTATATGCCGCCGTGTAGTTAAGACCGTTGGGGTCGCCGCCGTATTCCACTTCCTTCACCTCGGCATTAAGCCCTGTTGACGGGTCGAGGTACTGCACAATAATATCCTGTCCTGCGTATGTATCCTCGTAATTTCCGTTTTCATCAACCTGAGGTACAAGCGTGAGGTCCTCCGTTGTGTAACCCATATATGACTGGGTGTGGAAGCTGTAGGTGTGGCTCTTTCCGCCCTTTATGCGGAAGAAGTCAACTGTATATGCATCTCCCTCCGATGCCTCCACCGTAATCGCCGTTCTGCGGTAAATCTCGGTAGAGTCATAAGACTTCGGCGAATCAACGTCAATAATTTTAACCTTGTCCGTGCTGTCAAAGTGGAGAGGAGTTCCGCTCCATGCACCCTTCTGTGAATCATCGTCAACAACAACCGTGTTGTGGGAGAGTGTTGCCGATGTCCATTGCCATCTGCTTTCGTCAAAGCTCGTTGCCTTGGGATATCCGAGGTCGGGTGTGAAGTTGAATCCATAGGCGTTGATTGCAAGCTGAAGCATATCGGCATGTGCATGAGGCTGGTCTGTTCTTCCGTAGTACATCCAGGTGTCATAACGGAGGTCTTTGTCTGCAGTAGCACCGGGAGTCTTGATAAGCTCACCGCCACGGAGAAGCGCAAGGCCAAATCCCGTGAGGTTTTCGCTTATGAACTCATATTTGCCCTCGCTGTCTACAACAGCTTTTATTCTGTCTGAAAGTGCCGCCGCATCCACAAACATATCAACGTATGTATCGTCAAGATTTTCGCCCACAAGCCAGTAATAGCTCTTTGCAAGTCGTGAGATATAAGGCTTATGCATCTCGTTTTCGGGATCTAAAAGTGCAAATGCACGGAGTGTATCGGCTTTGATGTTTGCAGGTCCTTTCATTATTGTGTTGCCCGAGTCACCTATCGCAAGGGAATAGCCGTTTCCGACGTGTTCCTTTATGAAGGTGTCAAACATCTTTAAGAACTTGGGATTTTCAAAGAGATTGAGCTCTGTATCTGCGCCTGTGCGATAAATAAGCTCTGCAACATCAAGACCGTAGGTAACCCACAGCTGATTATAGCCGATACCTACTTCATCACCGAAGCCGTCACGGTCAACACGGTTTATATAACGTGAATACATCTCGCCGCCGTGGTTTTCCGTCATCACGTTATAGGTGGTTTTGTAAATGGGGTCAACGGTGGGGGTTATAACCTCGCCATAAGGCTTTGCAAGCCACTCAAACATAGCATTGGTCTCGGGCTGATTATCAAGTGCAACGGCAAAAAGTGTTGCCGGAAGCTGGTGCATACCGAAGTTTCCGAATATCTTCGCCGTTTCAATTCCGCGGAGACCTTCACGGATGAGTCCGTTTTCTGCGTTCTCACGGATGTGGTCGGCACTTGTTTTCGGATTTGTAACTCCCTTTAATGTCTTTGCCTTTTCGGAGAGATATCTAATAACCTCGGGCTCACCCATCACAGGATAAAGTGCATCATAAGCACGGGCAAAAACTTCTGCAAGATAAGTTTCCCAGATGTTACCTACTGTTTTTCCCGTGTAGTCTCCGCCGTGGGAGTTGCCATAGGAAAGGCTAACCTTTGTGAGGTCGTATGCCGGATAAACGTCCGCAATGCGGTCGAGAAGTATCGCACCGGCAACGCCGTATTTCTTCTCACCCGTATAGAGATATGCTTCATATAAATCTCTGAGAGCTCTTGTGATGATGGATTTATCAACACCACATCTGTCCCACATCTTATGATGGTAGAACGCAAGGGGTGTGTATTTCGGATTGGTCTTTACGCTCTCGGTTGAACCGGGAACACCGTCACGGGGTGACCAGCCAAAGCCATCGTCAACCATCCACGTTGCATCGTGCTCGCTGTAAAGTTCATTTTTCAGATATCCGTAACCATAGTCGCTTCCTGTTCTTGCATAATCCTCCGCAAACAGTTCACGGTGATTTTTAAGAGCAAGCTCACGGTCAAATGTGCCGTCCTCGGTGATACCGAGCTTATAGAAGCTTCCGAAGTCGTTTGACGGGAATTTTCTCTTACAGCCGGGGCAGGCTATCTTCCACGGATCTCTTATAGGGTCTACCACCCACGAATAATATCCATGCTCCATAAGGATGTTTACTCCGCAGGCGGGACAGGTCTGATCCATAGGCTGTTTTTTGCCGTCAATCTCTATGGAAGGTGCTCCGAGAGTTGCCATACCAAAGCAACGGGGGAAGCCCTCTGTGGGGATAGCATCATATAACTTATCGAGGTTTTCCACCCAGCGGTCTGCATTTGTCTTTGCAGTCTTCACAAGATCCTTTGCCCACTTGAAATTCTCTGCATTTTTAAGTGCCGCCGCACGCATTTCCTCTGTGTATATGGTGGGTCCTTTTTTCTGTGAGCTTGAAGTAATCTCGCTATCACATGAGAATGACCAGCCCTCCGATTCATTGCTTGCAGTAACTCTTACGGTTCCCACACCTCTTGAAACGTAATAGGCGTGTCCGCCTTCTGCCGTCACAATGTCAGGATCAAGACTCTCGTAGCTGAAGATAGTTGTTTCACTATCAAGGCTTACTTTTTCACCGTTGTTTAAAATACCCGTAACGAGTATTCGTGAGCCGTCCTCGTCAAGAACGGAAACAACGGTATCTTCAATTCCTGCCTCGATTGCAGAAAGCTTTACGTTCTCAATTTTTATATTCTTTGTGACGGATTTTTCAATTCCGTTGAAGGTAGCATAAGCCGTGATTTCCACGGTATCCTCCGCAAGTGCCTTGAAAACTCCGTTTTCAATCTTTGCCGCCGTTGTTCCTTCTCGAAGCTCAAAGCGAACATTCGAAACATTGCGTTCATCCGTTACCGAGCCGTCGGAGAGAATAACAGAGGCCGAAAGAGTTTTTTCTCCGCCAACAAAGTAGAGTGTGTCTTCGTAGAGATTGAAATCAACTCTATCAAAGGTGATATCCTTGACATCAATTTTTCCTTCACCGGACATTTCTCTGCCGTCAAGTGTTCCTTCGGCACGGAGAACTCCGTCACCCGGCTTCAATGCCTTGTGAGTGTTACCTGTTACCGAAAGAATATCGGATGCAACACTCGTTACCGTGAAGTCGGTCTCTGTTGTGCCGTCATAGTTAATAAGCGGCATATAGTAGTGAGCGCCGTTTTCCTGTGTGACGGAAACCTTATGGTCTCCTGCCTCACCCGGTGCCATAATCTTATCGGTAACTTCGACATTGATGCTCTTTATTGGGACTTCCGCATCCTCAGTGCCTGCAAACCGGAAGCCTCTTATGAGCAAACGACCGTCCGGACGTTTTATAGTAAGTCTGTGTTCGCCTTCATCGAGTTTTATTGAACGGAGCTTCTTTTCGATTACTGTTTTCAAATCCTGCACAGAAGCTTTTGTGTCGAATTCTCCAATGAGTTTCCCATCGATATAGAACTTCGCTACGCCTCCGCTCGGTTCACACATTGCCTGAGCCGTGATATCATATATTCTTGTTTCGGGAACAGTGAACTTTATCGAGAAGTCGCCGTAGTATGTTGAAAGATAGAGATAATCATAATAATTTTTCAGTATGCGTGCAGAATATACCCCACCATTCCAGAGTATCTCCGGCGTGACATCTGTATCTACACGCCAGTTGGTTCCGATGGTATCCTTTGTGAAATATCCGTCTTTGGTTACCAGATCCCATATAGCCTTTTCGTTAAAGTATATCTCAAACTCTGCAGGAATCGGCTTCTCGGTTGCCGAGAGCGAAACACTCTCAACTATCGGCTCGGTCATATCGCCGAACATTACGCTGACCGAAACGTCAAAGCTGCCTTCACGGACTGCCTTTATAATTCCGTCGGAAGAAACCGTTGCAACCGATGCATCGGAGCTTGTATATGTGATTGAGCCTTCGGGGAATATGGCGGTCTCGCCGTTTGTCATAATTCCCGAAACATTTATCTTCATTCCGTCTTCATCGGAGAGAAGAACATAGCTCTTTTCGGTTTTAAGGCTAACACTCTTGAGTAACGGGTCTTTAACCGTAATCGTTGCGTTTTTGGTCTTTTCCACACCGCCGATTTTCGCCTTGTAGGTAATAACGGATGTGCCTTTTTTAAGAAGCTTTATGCCGCTTCCTTCGATTTTTGCAACACTCTCATCACTTGATGTGAAGAGGAAGCTTTCATCTTCTGCGGTCTTGAACTTATTAAGCTCTCCAAGGTCCTCCGAAAGGGTTTTGGAGTTTCCGTTAATTCTCTGTCCGTCCTCGAAAACGAGGTCAACTGTTATCGGAATCTCCTCGCCTGCATAGCCGCTATCCGCACCGAGGACAAGCTCAACATCGGAAAATGCCGCAGGTGCAGCTTCACGTCCTTCAAACATAAGCTTTGCAGGGCTGATTCCGGCATATCCCGGAGTATCACCTGCTATATCGCCGCGGACAAACATAGTGTGACGACCTGCTTTGAGTTCAACGGGGCGGAACTGCAGTATCTTATTTGTGCCCTTTTCCGTCTGACCAACATACTTTCCGTCAATCCATACTCCTGCAGAGCCCGAACGTGAGCCGTTTGCACCTATCTGCATTGAAACATCATAGTAACCGTCTCTGAAAATCTCAAAGTCGATTGCAAAGGACTTGCCCACCGAGAGATATGCAAGAAGTCCCCAACTGTAAAAGCTTCTGCCGGGAGTTGCCCAGAAATCCTTTGTGAGCTCTTCATCGGTTGTCCCCTCGCGGTTTGCTCCCCAGAATTCTGTGTTATAATCAAGTCCGAATACTGTCTTGGGTGAATCAGGTGTGTAGTATTTAACAAAATCAATCTCCTGATAAGGAATACCGTCTTCAACGATAAGAACATCTTTACTGAACGAATAGTCACGACCGAGACTCTTTCCCGAAACGGTAACTGTTCCTTTTCCTGCGGCATTCGGTGTGATTTTAAAGCTGATTGTATCGCCTGTACCGTAAGCCACATCGGAAACTGTTACATTCTCGCTTGATGTGACCGAAACGGTATTATCTGCATCTTCCGTAGATGCAAAAGACTTATAGCTTCCGTCAGTCATCTTTATCTTTGCGGTAACATCAACTGTTTTTCCCTTGACCTCAGCCGTTTTAAGACTTGTTTCAAGGCTTTCCGGCTCAAGCTCAACTGCCGTGAGTGTTACGGAACGAAGATAAAAGTCCTGATATGTTCCGTAGGTTGTGGGGTTTAATTCAAGACTCTTTGCCCCCGTATCGAAAATGAGATAATATTCTCCCGCTTCGGGAACGTTGATTTTAAAGCTTTCAAGCTTTGCGCTCTGCTCTTTGTTTGCGGAAACATCATCTGACCAGCAGCCCTCATCTGCATTCCACCAGCCAAGGCTCTGATATGAGGATATGTTTGCATCAAGGGTTTTCTGGTTGTAAGCATCCTGCGCCGCACCGAAATAGAGGTGTGCATATGCCTTTTTGCCGGAAGCCGCCGTTATATCGACCGGGAGAAGTGTATATTCACCGGGGAAATCGATATAGAGTCTCAAAACAATCTGCGAACGGTTGCCGGTCGTGTCCTCACGTTTGTTGTTGTACCATGTGGACAACAGTCCGTTTTCAAGAACTCTCGAGCTTCCGTCACCGGGGATGTAATATGTTTTATCAAGCTCGATGGCATATGGTGCTGTCTTTGCAACATCAAGTGTCTTATAAGGAACTTCGCCCGTATCGCCCTCGGCTACATTTGACGTTGTGTATTTCCAGTTGAAAAGCTCTAGTCTCTCAACTGTTTTATTTGTTCCGTTAAGCCATATCTGATCCTTTTTGGCGTCTCTTTCCGTTGTAACGGGAAGTCTTGTACTCAAAGAACCCGTGGTAAGATTATAAATTATCGTGTGTTTATAAGGTCTCTCGGCAGGTTCGGGAATTATCATTACATCTTGACTTAAGGAATATTCACGTCTCGTGCTCTTTCCCGAAACCGTAATCTTTCCTTCGCCGGTTGCTGTGGGAGTAATTCTGAAGCTGATTGTATCGCCCGTACCGTAAGTAACATCGGAAACAGTTATGTTACTGCTTGCTGTGACCGAGACGGTATTATTTTCATCACTTGCGGAAGAGAAGGACTTATAGCTTCCGTTGGTCATCTTTATCTTTGCGGTAACCTCAATGGTTTTTCCCACTATCTCGGATTTTCCAAGACTTGTCTCAAGTGTTTCGGGGTCAAGCTCAATTGCCGTGAGTGTTACGGAGCGAAGGTAGAAGTCCTGATATGAGCCATAGCTTGTGGAATTAAGCTCAAGGCTCTTTTCGTTCATATCAAAGACGAGGTAATACTCCCCTGCTTCGGGAACATCAATCGTGAAGCTGTCAAGCTTGTGCTTCTGCTCTTTAGCGGAGGTAACATCATCCGACCAACAGCCCTCGTCTGCGTTCCACCAACCGAGACACTGATATGAGGGAAGAAGCGTGTCGAGTGTCTTCTGGTCATAGGTGGTCTGTGCTTTTCCGAAATAAAGCTCGGAAAATGCCTTCTTGCCCGATGACGCCGTTGTATCGGACGGGAGAAGTGAGTATGTACCGGGATAGTCAATATAAAGTCTCAAAACAACCTGCGAACGGTTGCCCGACGTATCCCCACGCTTGTTGTTATACATTGTGGACTTAAGTCCGTAATCCCTGATGTGGGAGCTTCCGTCACCGTTGATATTATATCTTCCAAGCTCAATGGCATAGGGAGCAGTCTTTGTTGTGTCAAGAGTGTTATAGGGAACAGTGCCCGTATCACCCTCCGCAACGTTTGACGAGGTATACTTCCAGTTGAAAAGCTGGAGTCTGTCAACTATCACTTTGCCTCCGTCGCTTCCTATTACATCCTTTGTACCCGTGGAATCTCTCTCCGTAACGGGGACCCTACTGCTCAGGGCATCCGGTGAAATGTCATAGACCAGAGTGTGCTTATATGGTCTCTCCGGAGTCTCCGCCGTAGCGGTGACAGGAATTAAGCCGAAAAGCATCGCAATGGCAAGAATTCCGCTGAGCAATCTTCTTGTTTTTCCTCTCATTTTTATGTTCCTCCTCTTTTATCTCAAAAGTATATACATCTGCATTATATCCTTACTATAAGTTTAACATCGACATAGTCTCAAAGCAACATTTTCCAGTTACAATATACGGCAAAATGATTTTGTTTTTACTTGCAAAGATATCCCATTTATTGTATTATTGTTATATACTTTTAAGATACGGAGGTGAAATGATATGAGCTATATTCCGCCGATGATTCCAAACCTCATCCTTGCACCCACGAGATACAATCTTATATACCCACCCTTTGCCAATGCACCGGTATGGGGCTACCGTCTTGACAAGCGTGCAAAAAACGAGTTTCATTGGCACACCTACACCCAGATATGGTACACTCTCCGTGGCTCATATTACCACACCGTAAACGGAAAACGCATCCTTCTGGAGGAAGGCGATGCGGCCATAATTCTTCCCTATTCAGTCCACGCCGTTGACACCTCCGAGGAGGAGATTGACAATACCGATATCATCACGGTATATATCTCCCGTGAGCTTTGGGAGAAGCAGCTTATCCCCTTTTCTCCCCTTTCTTATAATACCGCAGCTTATAAAAACTTCCGTCTCCCTGCTCTTTTCCACTTCCGTGATATTCTCAAAGAGCGTGCAGATGCTTGCTTTAAAAATATTTCCCGTGAATTTTCAAAAAACAGCGAAATGGATGAAACTTTGGTTCTCCAAAGCCTTGAGGATTTTCTTTCCCTTTGCACCTTAAACTCCGGAGAACAAATCAGGGAAAATGAGATATCGGAGCTTCGTGAGCAATATATGCGAATTTACGATGCAGTTGAATATATCACCCACAATTTTGCAAAAAAGCTCCCACTTCAGACTCTCAGCAAGATTTCCCTTATGTCGGAGCGTTCCTTTACGGATAAATTCAAAGCCACCACGGGAATGACATATCACAGCTACTTAAAAGCCGTGAGAATTTCCGAGGCGGTGACAAAGCTTCGTGACGGCGAGGACAGTATATTTAAAATTGCTCGTGAATGTGGCTTTTCAAACAGCGGTCACTTCATAAATACCTGTGCCCATATGTGTGGACTCTCACCTGCAAAGCTTCGTCTTCATCTTTTTAACTGGATCGAAACCTATAACAGCGAGCTTAAAAATAATCGCCCCTTTAAAACCACAACCTGCGATGAAGAATAATCTTAACAAAACGGAGAAGCTTATATGAAAAAAGGACTTGTTATGGAAGGCGGTGCAATGCGCGGACTTTTTACCGCAGGCGTTATCGACGTTCTCATGGAAAATAAAATAACGTTTGACGGCGCTGTCGGCGTAAGTGCAGGTGCTGCATTCGGCTGTAACTATAAGTCACGTCAGCTGGGCCGTGCACTCCGCTATAATGTGAGGTTTTGCCGCGACAAGAGATATTGCAGTCTTCGCTCACTCATAAAAACGGGCGACCTTTTCGGCGCAGACTTCTGCTATCGTCAGATCCCCTGCGAGCTTGATAAATTTGATATGGAAGCCTTTTCCGAAAATCCTATGGAGTTTTATGTGGTCGCCACCGACATTGAAACGGGAAAACCTCTTTATTGGAGGTGTACAGACGGCGGTGAGGATGACCTTGCCTACATAAAAGCCTCGGCATCAATGCCCCTTGCGGCAAACATCGTTGAAAAAGACGGCAAAAAGCTTCTTGATGGCGGAATGTCCGATTCTGTTCCCCTCAAGTTTTTTGAAAGCCGTGGCTATGACAGGAACGTTGTAATTCTCACTCAACCCGGAGAATACATCAAAGGCAAAAACAAAGCAATGCCACTTATAAAAATGAAATACAGGAAGTATCCCAATCTCATTGAAACAATGAAAAACCGCCACGTTGAATATAACAAAACAACGGAATATATAAATAAGGCGGAATCGGAGGGTAAAGTTTTTGTGATACGTCCGCCACACTCTCTCCCCGTGGGAAGAATAGAAAAAGACCCCGAAAAGCTAAAAAGTGCATACAATATCGGAAGAGAGGAAGCTTTAAAGAAGCTTTCTGCTCTGAAGAAGTTTTTAGAGGACTAAAAAAGGATTTCATCGGCTTGATGAAATCCTTTTTTGTGTTTGCATTTACTTATTTTCCATACGGTAGAGCATTGTTGCACACTCTGCTCTTGTTGCAGTCTTCTGCGGAGCGAGAAGAGTTTCGGAAACTCCGTTTATGATCTTCTGTCCGACCGCCCAGTTCATTGCGGTTACTGCATATTCGCTGATCTTATCCGCATCTTCAAAGTGGGTAAGGTTTTCCTCCATTGTGAGAGCCTCCATACCCTTTCTAACTTCGTTTCTGAAGATGATTGCCGCAAGCTGTTCACGTGTTATAAGCTGATCGGGTTTGAAAATGGTGTCGCTGTAGCCTGTTACAACTCCATTCTCCTGTGCCCAGGTGATTGCATCTTCATAATATGAATCGGCCTTTACATCCTCAAAGGGACATTCGCCTTGCGGTGCCGGGCTTCCTGCCATTCTCCAGAGAACCGTTACAATCATACCGCGGGTGGTATTGAGATTCGGGGAGAAGGTACGTGCTGCCGTTCCCGACATATATCCCTTCTGTCCCATCCATTCGGCTGCCGCTTCAAACCATGAACCTGCAGGAACATCGTCAAAGAGCTTATTTGATTCCTGCTCACCGGAAGGCTCTGAGGGTGTGGTCGGAGGTGTTACCGGTTCTGAATCCTCCGGCTTTTTCTGATCGTTTTCATCATACTTATCAGCGCCGGTTGTGCTCATATCGCCACCTGCCTGCATTCCGCCGCCATTGCCCGAAGGCTTCTTTGCAGGTGTTTTCCACTCGAAGGTATCGCTTACAAGCTCATCGCTGTCATCAGACTTAACAACGCAGTAATATTCCTTGCCGTCCTCGCCGCTTGATAACTCAGCGTCCGTTTCGTCATCGAGAAGAATGTCCTCCACGCCCTCCGACGTTACGGATATGCGCTGTTTATCGTTCTCTGTGGTAAGACTGCTGTATTTAACAACAGGGTAAACACTTGCTAAATCCTCTTCAGCCACCGCCTGCCATACACCGTCCGAAACCTTTTCAAGCATGAATAGCGGCACACTATGATCTTCACCATAAACCGGAACAGAGTACACCGCGTTTTCCCCTTCCGTTTCAACCGTCAGAGTTTCGCCCTTTTTGAGATTCAAGCCCACGGCTCCGAATCCCGTGTAGCCTGCGCTTGCTGACCACCATCCGTCTGCATCGCAAACAGACTCTTCGGCATAATCTGTAACAAAATCCGCCCCCGCTGTCGCAACAATCGTCTTTGACGGCTCACCTTCGCCTACCTCATACCATGTATAGGACGAAACATCAAAATCAAAGTTTGTCTCAACCCACGGTTCTTCCGTTGTGGGCTGGTGGATGATTGCACGGTCAACATAGAAGATATCGCTTGTGAGCGTATGCTCACCGTTGATCACTACTTCTGCATAATGTAAATATCCACCCATAAGATAATAATCCGGAAGTGTCTTTTCATCCACGTTGAAGACAGTATTAACCTTTGATAAATCAATTACCTCAAATGTAAGATAATCGTTTTGGGTAGTCTCCAGACCTTGTCCGCCGATAAGATTATCATATACGGGCATAATCATAATCGCAACGTCCGATACTGCCCTGTATGTAATTTTGTTGTCGGCTGCAATAGCAATCTTGTAATTCACATCCGATGAGTCAACCGCACCGGTTTCGGGATCATATGGTGCAGCTGCAATCCAAGCTCCATACATAGCTGTATCTCCGCCGCTCTTTACGATGAGCATTTCATCTTCGCCGAGCACCAACGTGTTCACGGGATTAGCTGTTCCGACCTGATCTGCTCCGACATACCATTTGCCGTCGGTATAGTATTCTTCGTCTCCGTAAAGGTAATGCTCACTCTCGGGCGAGATAAGCTCAACCTTTTCACGGGTTACATACCATGTGTATCCAAGGTCTGCATTTGTATTGTCTGCGTTCGTTGAAACCGTCGGTTCGTCTGCCGTCGGCTGTCCGGTTATCCAATATTTTTTCTCTGTGATCGGAACAAGAAGGAAGTTATTGTATTGCGAATTCATAACATCCTCGTATGACACAATTCCTTCCGACAAATAATCTGTCGCCGTTCCGTAAATTTCACACTGCTCGCCGTTAATCTCCGCTTGCCAAAGCTTCCAGCCGATTATTTCATAACCCTCCAAAACCTCTGCATAATTGGTGGGCCAGTCTGCAAGCTCAATATCCCCGTCTTGCGTGAAGTTATGCATTCCGCTTGTGTAAAGCACTTGCGGAATGCTATGACCTGCGGAAAGAGTTCCGTTTGCGGCTCCCATATCCTTCAAAACGTGGAAGTATTTCGTTGCATTCTCCCGATATATCGGCTCAACGATTCTGCAGACAACATCTGCAACCGCAATCTCATCATCAAGAGCATATTCCGCAGGAGTTCCTTCAACCACACCCGAAAGATTGTCCCATACCTTCCAACCGGTAATCTCACGGCTTGTCAGGTCAAGCTCTGCTTTTACAGTATCATTGTTGAGAACAACCTTGTCTGTATCGGTGGTAAGCGTAACCTCTGCATTTGGCGTAGCCTCGTCATACGCTTCAAGCGGCTCATCTCCAGTGTATACGGTAAAATAAACGTCTGCCGCAAAAGCGGTTGTAGCAAGCATAAATAAAGCAAGCCAAAAGGATGCAAGTCTTATAAGTTTTTTCTTCATAGATTTTCCTCCTTATACATACTGTATAACTTTGGTAACATTTTAACATATCGCCACCGTTTTTGCAATAATTTTCTTCTGATTTTCTATTGCTTTTTTTGAGGTTTTGCATTATCATTGTATGTGTAAAAATTTTGGAAATAAGGTGATTTTTATGGTACATAAGTTTTATAACGGTAAAGTCATTCTCGGAAACACCATTGCTCCCGAGGGAACAGCGGTTTATACCGACGGCGACAGAATCGTTGCGGTAACAAAGGAAGAGAAACCCTTTGATGTAGGTCACGATGCAAATGGTAAGTATATCTCTCCCGGATTTATTGATATCCACGTCCACGGCGGTGGCGGCGGAGACTTTATGGACTGCACCGTTGATGCATTCCTTGCAGCTGCAGAGCTTCATGCAAAGTTCGGAACAACAGTTCTTCTCCCCACGGCATCAAGCGGCGTTATCGAAGAATATATCGGTATGTTTGAAGTTCTTGACGAAGCAAACGCAAAGAACACAAAGGGTGCATATATGCCCGGAATCCACCTCGAAGGCCCGTACTTTGCCCTTGCTCAGGCAGGTGCACAGAACCCTGAATACATCACTCCTCCGAAGTCCGAGGATTATAACCTGCTTCTTGAAAAATACGGTGATAAGCTCGCTCGCTGGAGCTCTGCTCCCGAGCTTCCCGGAAGTAAGGAATTTGCAAGAGCCTGTAATGATAGCGGCGTTGTGGTCGCAGTAGGTCACTCCGATGCGGATTACGACACGGTTATGGAAGCATATGACTGGGGCTATCAGCTTGTCACTCACCTCTATTCCGGTTGCAGTACCGTTCACAGAAAGAACGCATATCGCATCTCCGGTGTTGTTGAGGCGGCATATATGATTGACGGTATGGATGTTGAGATTATCGCAGACGGTTGCCACCTCCCCGCTTCACTTCTCAAGTATATCGTAAAGTTCAAGGGTGTTGACCGCATCTCCCTCATCACAGATGCTCTCCGTGGTGCAGGCGGTGCAGACGGCGGCACATTCATCGCAGGAAGCCTTAAAAACGGCTATGAGGTCGTTATCGAAAACGGCGTTGCAAAGCTTATGGACGGAACTGCTTTTGCAGGAAGTATCTCCACAACAAACCGTCTTGTCCGCAATATGATGAAGATGGCAGACTGCACACTCCTCGATGCAGTAAAGATGATGACTGCAAACCCGGCAAGAATGGCAGGACTCCGCGACCGCGGTGCAATTCTTGAAGGCAACTTTGCCGATATCGTTATCTTTGATGATAACATCGACGTATCTCTCACAATGGTAAACGGAAACGTAGTATTTGAAGGCTAAGGTGATAAACTATGGTACATAAGTTTTATAACGGTAAAATCATACTCGGAAAGACCTTTGCTCCCGAGGGAAGCGCAGTCTATACAAAGGATGACAGAATCCTCGCAGTAACAAAAGAAGACCTTCCCTTTGATGTCGGTCACGATGCAGGCGGCAAATACATCTCCCCGGGATTTATTGATATACATGTCCACGGCGGCTTTCTCAAGAGATTCGAGGAATGCTCGGTTGAAGAGATGTTTGACCTTGCAACAAAGCACGCGGAATATGGCACAACAACCATTCTCCCCACAGCTTCCGCAGCTCCCACAGAGCAGTATGTGAAGATGTTTGAGACCTTCAGGGAAGTTAAAAATCATCCGAATCCCCGCGGTGCATATATGCCGGGAATCCATATGGAGGCTCCTTATTTCTCCGGCGCACAGATTGGTGCTCAGGGCTCTTCCATCCGTCCCTACGATAAGGAAGAGTATACAATGCTTATAGATAAATACGGCGACCTCATCAACCGTTGGAGTGCTGCTCCCGAAATGGACGGTGCAGAGGACTTTGCACGTGCTTGCCGCGATGCAGGTATTCAGCTTTCAATCGGACATTCCGATGCGGATTACGAATGTATTGAGAAGATGTTCGACCAGGGCTTTAACTGCGTAACTCACCTCTATTCCTGCACAAGCACAGTTCACAGAAAGAACGCATACCGCTATGCAGGTATTGTTGAGGCCGCTTATATGTTTGACGATATGGACGTTGAGATTATCGCTGACGGAAAGCATCTTCCTGCAGTTCTTCTCAAGTTTGTCTGCAAGCACAAGGGACTTGACCGCATCTCCATAATCACCGACGCAACACGTTTTGCAGGTCTTCCGGATGGCTCGGAAAAAGTCTACGGTTTCACAGATGTTATCATCGAGGACGGTGTTGCAAAAGTTCCGGACAGAAGCTGCTTCTCGGGTTCTTGCGCAACAACAAATATGCTTGTCCGCAATATGATTAACCTCGCAGAGCTTTCCCTTCTCGATGCAGTACGTCTTGCAACAGTAAACCCCGCAAGAATGGCACACTTAAAGGATCGCGGTGCTATCCGTGAGGGCGCATTTGCCGATATCATCATTTTTGACGAGGATATCAACGTTTCTCTCACAATGGTAAACGGCAAGATTGTCTGTGAAAAGTAATGGAAAAGGACCGTCTTTCAAAACAGCTTGAATTCATCCTTGAGATAGACAAGGAAAAGGAGATTCTCCGTCAGTCCCACAAAACAGGCGGTGAGCGTGAAAACGATGCGGAGCACGCCTGGCATATGGCGATTATGATATATCTTCTCCGCGAATATGCAAACGATGAATTTGACCTTCCCAAGGCGATGGTGATGGCACTTATCCACGATATTGTGGAGATTGATGCAGGAGATACCTATGCCTACGATACCGAGGGGCACAAAACGAGAAAAGCCCGTGAGGATGCGGCGGCAGAGCGCATCTTCGGACTTCTCCCCGAGGATCAGAGGGATAATCTCCATTCCCTCTTTGATGAGTTTGAAGAGGGTGAAAGTCCCGAGGCACGGTTTGTGAGAGCAATGGACAATCTCCAGCCGATTATGCTCAATAATTTCCATAACGGCGCTGATTGGAAACGCCACGGAATCACAAAAACCCAGGTAGTGGGAAGACAAAAAAGAACAGAGCCCGGCTCCCGTATGCTTTGGAATTACATAAAAGGCCTCATTGACGAAAATGTGAAAAAGGGCAACATAATAGACGAATAGACAGAGAAAAGAAACCTCATTACTTAAATGAGGTTTCTTTTTTGTGCAGGATGTTTACAGTTATGCAATACAGGTGTAAACTTTTGTGTAAACTTTTCATTGACTTGCGATGAAAAACAAAGTATAATACTCAGTAAGATGGAGGAATGTTATATGCGTACAACAGTTGATATTCAGAACGAAATAATGAAACTCAAAAAAGAGCGTGATGTTTGTATCCTCGCTCATACATATCAGACCCAGGATATTCTTGAGGTCGCAGATTTTACCGGAGATTCCTTTGCACTGAGTAAGTTTGCAACAGAGGTGCCGCAGAAAACAGTTATTATGTGCGGTGTCCGCTTTATGGCAGAGACTGCAAAGATTCTCTCCCCCGAAAAAAAGGTGATTCTCTCCCACCCCGAGGCAGGTTGCCCGATGGCAGAGCAGCTCACTGCAGAAGAGCTTCGTACACTCCGCAAAAAATATCCCGAATGTGCCGTTGTTGCATATATAAATACAACTGCAGCTCTTAAGTGCGAATGTGATGTATGTGTTACAAGTGCATCGGCACTTGAGGTTGTAAAAAAGCTTCCCCAGAAGGATATTCTGTTTATCCCCGATTGTAACCTCGGTTCCTGGCTCGAAAAACAGATTCCCGATAAAAACTTCCACTTTATAAATGGCGGATGCCCCGTTCATATGCAGATAACTCCGGATGAGGTGGATGCGGCAAGAAAGCTTCATCCCGATGCCCTTGTTCTCGTTCATCCGGAATGCATAAAGGAAGTAACGGAAAAGGCAGATTATGCAGGAAGCACAACAGGGATTATAAAGTTTGCAGAAAAAAGCGATGCGAAAAGCTTCATAATCGGAACAGACACAAGTGTTGTTCAGCATCTGCAGTTTGCAAATCCCACCAAGAAGTTCTATCCTCTTTCAAAGCAGTGCGTATGCAAGGATATGAAGCTCACAACTCTTGTTGATGTCCTTGACTGCATAAAGGGTGAAGCAGGAGAAGAGATAGAGCTCTCCGATGAAGTTATAAAGAAAGCTCGGATAAGCATAGACCGTATGCTGGGGTAAAAAAGATATGAATACAGATATACTTATTGTGGGCAGCGGATGCTCGGGACTTTATTGTGCCCTGCATCTGCCCCGTGACAAAAAGATTTGCATTATAACAAAGACCGAGAGCATAAAGAGCGATTCTTTCCTTGCTCAGGGCGGAATATGCGTTCTCCGTGACGACGATGATTTTGATTCCTTCTTTGAAGATACGCTCCGTGCAGGTCATTATGAAAATGACCGCAAAAGCGTTGAGATTATGATTCGCGCCTCCCGTGAGGTAATAGGTGACCTTTTAAGCTATGGTGTCCGTTTTTCACAAAACGAGGACGGAAGCTTCAACTACACAAAAGAGGGTGCTCATTCAAACCACCGCATCCTTTTCCACCACGACATCACGGGCAAGGAGATAACCACAAAGCTTCTTGATAAGGCTCTCACCCGTGATAATATCACAGTTCTTGAATACACAACCCTTCTCGACATAATCGAGAGTGACGGTGAGTGTGTGGGTGCGGTAATCGCAAAGAAAGACGGCTCAATCGAAACAGTAAGTGCAGGCTATACCGTCCTTGCAAGCGGCGGAATAGGCGGACTTTACCGTCATTCAACAAACTTCCGCCACCTTACTGGCGATGCCATAGCCATTGCGGCAAAGCACGGAGTGGAGCTTCGGAATATGAACTATGTTCAGATTCACCCCACAACCCTTTATTCCGATGAGTCCGACGAACGAAGCTTCCTCATTTCCGAGTCCGTAAGGGGCGAGGGTGCAAAGCTTTATGACAAGAATATGGAACGTTTTGCAAATGAGCTTCTCCCACGGGACAAGCTTACCAATGCCATAAAGGAGCAAATGCGTGAGGATGGAACGGATTTCGTGTGGGAGGACCTTCGCACAATCCCCGAGGACGAACTTTTTTCACATTTTCCCAACATCGTGGAGCATTGCAAAGAAAACAACTTTGACGTCACAAAGGAATGTATCCCCGTTGTCCCTGCCCAGCATTATTTTATGGGCGGAATAAAGGTTGACTATATGAGTGCCACCACAATGCCGGGCCTTTATGCAATCGGCGAAACTGCCTGCAACGGTGTCCACGGCAGAAACCGCCTTGCAAGCAATTCACTTCTTGAAAGTCTCGTTTTTGCAAAGCGTGCGGCTCTCGATATGGGCGAAAAGCCCCGCGAAATCGTGCCGCTTCCCGAGGTTGACCTTTCAAAATATGCCGACCGTGAGGCACTTTCTGCAGAATACAAAGAAATCGTGTGGAACGAAATAAAAAAAGCTGAAAAAGATGATAAAGGAGAATAAGATTATGTTTGACAATGCCACCCTTAAACTCAAAGTTGATCCTCTTATCCTCGGAGCTCTCGACGAGGATATCACAAGCGAAGATGTTACCACCAACAGCGTAATGCCGAAAAAACAACTCGGTGAGGTTGACCTTATCTGCAAGCAGGACGGTGTTCTCTGCGGAATACAGGTTTTCCAGAGAGTTTTCACCCTCATTGACGAAAATACCGAGTTTGAATTCTATGCCGAAGACGGCAAGGATATCAAAAAAGGCGAGCTTATCGGAAAAATCCGCGGTGATATAAGAGTTCTTCTCTCAGGTGAGAGAACTGCTCTTAACTATCTCCAGCGTATGTGCGGCGTTGCCACCTACACAAGAAACGTTGCAAAGCTTCTTGAGGGAAGCCGCACAACACTTTTAGATACAAGAAAAACAACTCCCAACAACCGCATCTTTGAAAAATATGCAGTAAGAGTCGGCGGCGGTTCAAACCACCGCTACAACCTCTCCGACGGTGTTCTTTTAAAGGATAACCACATCGGTGCTGCAGGAAGTGTAACAGCCGCAATCAAGGCTGCAAAAGCATATGCACCCTTTGTCAGAAAGATTGAGGTTGAAGTTGAAAATATGGATATGGTTCGTGAAGCAGTTGAAGCAGGAGCACATATCATTATGCTTGACAATATGACCCACGATGAGATAAAGGAAGCTATGGACTATATCGCAGGTCGTGCCGAGGTTGAAGTATCCGGAAACGTCACAAAGGAAAACATTGCCGCCCTCACAGATCTGGGAGTTGATTATATCTCAAGCGGTGCGCTCACTCACTCTTCTCCCATTCTCGACCTTTCCCTTAAAAACCTCCACGCAATATAGGCGGTGGGATTTATGAAGGTTCAGATAAGACGAGACGAGATTCTCACACGGCTAAACCTTGCCGATGCTCCCGTTTCCGCTACTGCACTTGCATCTATATTCGGAGTGAGCCGACAGATAATAGTGAAGGACATTTCTGCACTCCGTGAGGAAGGGTATGCCATAAACGCCCTTTCAAAGGGATATGTTCTTGATAAAAAGCCTTCCCCCACAAGAGTTTTCAAGACCATCCACTCCGACGAGGATGTTGAGCGTGAGCTCAACCTCATAGTAGATCTCGGCGGTGTGGTTGAGGATGTGTTTATCTACCACAAAGCGTATAACAAGGTGTCTGCCGAAATGAACATCCGCACACGCCTTGATGTTTCAAAATTCATCGAAAACATCACCTCGGGAAAGTCACATCTTTTGAAGAATGTCACATCGGGCTATCACTACCACACCGTGACGGCAAAGGACACGGAAACTCTTGACCTCATTGAGGATAGCCTCTGGAAGGCAGGCTTTCTCGCAAAGCTCCGGGAATTTGAGCCTGTGGAGATAGACAGAAAAAAATAGTTAAATCCCCTTGATTAACAAGGGGATTTATTGTAAACTAAACGTGTATCCAAAAAGAAGGAGGCATACGGAAATGAAGCTTTTACAGTTGCAATACTTTTGCACGGCGTGCAAATACAACAACATAACTCGTGCATCGGAAGAGCTGCATATTTCCCAGCCCTCTATCTCAAATGCAATCAAGGAGCTTGAGGCAGAGTTCGGAGTCACCCTCTTTCACCGTCTGAAAAAGGGTTTTATGCTCACACATGAAGGAGAAATCCTCCTCCGCCACGCCCAGAAGCTTTTGGAGCACGCTGAGCGAGTCTCAAGCGTTATGACAGACCTTGGCAGAGGAAGCAACGTAATCCGCATAGGTATTCCGCCGATGACGGGAATTTCCCTTCTTCCGAAGCTGTACCGTGGTTTTAAGGCACTTTATGAAAACATCGACATATCCACCCACGAATTTGGCGCAGGAAGTCTTCTCGCTTCTCTCAAGGACGAATCCCTCGACCTTGCAATCATTCCCACAGATATTGTTGACCATGCAAGATTTTCCTCCCTTCAGCTCGGTGAGGTTGAAACCGTTTTCTGTGTTCCCGAAAACCACAGACTTGCAAAAGAGAAAAAAATTGACCTCCGTGACCTCCGTGGTGAGCCTCTTATTCTCTTTGACAAGGGCTTTATTCAGTATGACGTTATAACCTCTGCCTTTGCATCAAAGGGAGTTGAGCCAAATATAGTTCACCTTTCCTCACAGCTTTATATGATCAAAGAGTTTATCTCCTCCGGCTTTGCCTGCGGATTTATGTTCCGTGACATTGCCGACGACATTCCCGGTATCGTGAGCCTTCCCCTTGCAGACCCCATAAAGTCAAAGGTTGTTCTTGTGTGGAGCAAGGAACGAAATATGTCGGGCGATGTGAAGAAGTTTATAGATTATGCAAAAAAACAGACTTTTTAAAGTTGTAAAAAGGCGAAGTCGTGATTTATCCACGGCTTCGCTTTTTTGCAAAAAGCTCCGATATTCCCACAAGCACGAGAAATCCCCCGAAGATGCGGCGAAGGATTGTCATATCAATGCGTGATGCGAAAAATGCGGCAACTATCGCCGCCGCAGTTCCCGGAATTGCGGCACAAAGCACCGGACGAAACTTTATATTTCCGCTTTTTATGTGCGACACAAGCGCACCGCTTGCCGTGGGCAGAAAATATATGAGATTTATCCCTTGGGCTTCAAGTTGCGGAGTATTCCTGAACATAGTGAGATAGAGTATTAAAAGTGTTCCTCCGCCTATACCAAAGCCCGTCAGTATTCCTGTGACGGTGCCGGCAAGAAGTTTTATAAGAAATTCCATACATCACCTCATATTGCAAAAAGTGAGCGTATTCCCCCGTATATAATGAAGAGTGCAAGTGTCCTCCGCAAAATTACGGGGGATATTTTTTTAAAAAGCTTTCCCCCGAGAATCCCTCCGAAAAGTCCGCCTATGAGAAACGGAAGAGCACCAAAAACATCAATCCCGTTATTTATAAAATACACCACGGCTGACACTATGGAAACGGGGAAAATAACTGCAAGGGATGTTGCGAGAGCTTCTCTGTCGGAAAGCTTTATCCATCTGCAGAAAAGGGGGACGAGAAACATCCCTCCGCCTGCACCGAAGAATCCGTTTGCAAGTCCTGCAAGAGCTCCGCTTACAATAAATTTACCGTCATTTTTTCTCACGATTTCTCCTTCCCGTTATTATAAGAATACCTGCAAGCAAAAACATCGCACCCGATGCGACAATGAGCTTTGCGGCAAAATTTCGTGCCATTTTGCCGTCAAATTTCTGAGGAGGTGGTCTTTGTGGTATTGGAGGTTCTTCTATTTTTTCCACAATTTTTTTAACAGGTCTTACCTCAACGGAAATCTCGGCAGACGCACCACCCGGAGCCTTCACGGTTATCTTTGCATTGCCTGCCTTTTTTCCCATCAGAGTGCATCCTTCCTTGCCCGGAGAAATTGAAACCGAAGAATATCCGCTGTTTACACTCCACACAAGCTTTCTCTCTGTGGTATTCCGCGGAATAAAGTCTGCATAAAGCTCACGGCATTCCCCCTCCTCGATGCATACAAGAAGTGTCTCGGGAAGCACATTTTCGGCAACTATCGCATCTTTTCCGAAAATCTCTCCGTTGTTTGTATAAAAATCCTCCGGTATTGTAACTTCCGCTTTCGCCCAAAGGACAAAGAACAAAAAAAGAATAAAACAGATAAATCTTTTCAAAAAAATCACCTGTTTTATTCTTTCCGAAGCTTACTTAATTTAAACAAGTCTGTGACTTTTTACATCACAAGTCTGTTCTTCTATTTATCTTTTCTTTCGGGGATTCCGTTTTTCCCCACTCTGTATTCATAATTATTCTGCTCATAATCTTCAAGGAAAAAGCTTTCGGGATTTGTTATAACCCATCTGCGATTGGGACCGGGAGAGCCGTCGCCCGTATCGTCACGGCGTATGAACAAGTCCTCAAGTACATCAATCTTTTTTATACATTCCGAAAGCTCAAAGCATAAAATATCGCCTGAATTTTCATATGTCACATCAACATATATATAAAACTTGCCGTCGGCGGTTTTAACAAATGTTGCTTCTGCATCCTCAAAGGATAATTTGTCGGAATATTCTTTTTCGTTTACCATAACTTTGAGACTTTGCACTTCATTCTCGCCGTCATAGTCCCACCAATCGTAGACCATTATTCTGTCAGCCACGCCATCGCCTGTCACATCATAGGCAAAAGTATCTGTGAAAAGCTCCATTGCAAAGCACTCGGAATGACTTATATATTTTTCATTTATAAGCCCGGGATACTCTGTCGCGGAAATGGTGACGGAAGGTGCACCTGCCGCAAAGGGTGCTATAACATACGGTGCAAAATAAACGGTGACGCTATCGTTTTCAAGAGTCCATTCAAACATATTTTCGCCGTCTATAAGCTCACGGATGTTTGTTGACTCACCAAAACAGAGTTCTTCTCTTCTTTCATCAAGTTTTTCTGCAACCGCATCAAGGAATGCAGATTTATTTACTACCACATTGGAAAAAGAGATTTTTTCTCCCGTTTTTGTATCAAAGGTAACACCGCCGTTGGAATAAAAACCATGTGCACCGCCGCTATAGCCGTTATAATAAAGCTGAATACTCAGAACAGTATCATCCCCACGGCGAATTCTTGCTACCTTGGTATCATACAATTCCATATCGTATTCGGGATAATTTTCAATTGTTTCATCAATAATCGCTTTTGCTTCAGCTTCACCTCTGACAGCTGTTTCTTTTTCCTCTTCGACGAACTCCCGAAGTGCCTTTGAAAGCTCGGGGTATTTCAGCGCATCCTCATCCGAGAGCGTAACTTCGGGATAAGTGCTGTGATAAAGCAGTTTGCCGCTATCCGACTTATATTCACAAGCCTTGATTTCATCGGTTCTCACACGGAGTGTGGGATATTCTTCAGCTTCTTCTGCAATTTCCACAATATCCTCTTGTTGTTCGATATTGTTCTCTTCTTTCGGCTTTTCATCTGCAACACCTGCATTTGAATAGTCATCACAGGCAGTAAATGTAAGAGCCATCAGAAAACACATAAAAAGTGTAAATATTCGTTTCATTATTCAATCTCCTTTACATTTTCTTTTGAAACAAGGTAAATATTTGAATGATTCCTTTGCTCCGCAGATATAAGGAATTGATGATTGTCAAATCCGAGTGCTTCCTTTATTCTTGCTATGTTTTCCTCTGAATCTATCGGTATACTCATATAGAGAATAAACTCCGTTTCATCTTTAAGATGATTGTTTTCCGAAAGCATCTCAATTTCATCCGGAAAGACGAATGCAGTTTCTTTAAAATGCTTATAATCGGGCATATTCCACAGCGCATATGCTTCTGATTTCCTTATCATAACGCATTTTTTACCGCTGTGCTCATCAAATATTCTCTGATGCTCTTCGGGGATATCATATAAATAATTTGAATCCCAGTTTATTTCCCAATCACCATACATGGCATCATATATGCCTGTGGATATTCCGAGAATCAGCAGAACCGACAAAAGAGAAAGGGCAAGCTTCTCAGAACACACCCTCACAATTCGGGAATAAGCATATCCGAGAGAGAAGGTAATTATTATCGAGAAAATCGGGAATATCGGAGCTATATATCTGTCGGTCTGATATGGTGATACCCGAAGAATTATCAGAAAATAGAAAAGCGCGACAAACAGAATCATAAAAAAGTTTTTATTGCTTGCAATCCTGCGGCAAAGTCCTCTCCCGCTTTTGGCGCATATCAAAAAAGTCGTTGCCGCTACGACAATCGCAGAAAACAGATTTCCCACTCCGTTTCTGATAACATTCAGGTAGAATACCAGGCTTTCCACGAAAGAAGAACTCACTATATTTGCAAAAGCCTCTTCGCCTCTGACCGAACCGAACAGATGCCCGAAAACATAAGGCCATACAGCCGCATAGATTGCGGCAACAACTGCAATGACCCCAAGATATCGAAGAAGCTCTTTTTTCCTTTTGCACCTCAGGATATCAACAATCGTCCACAGGGCAAGTCCTGTCATAAATATGAAGAAGTAATACTGTGTATACGCTCCGAAAAAAATAACCGTTCCGAGTGCCAACGCCCTTTTCCACGTAAGTTTATACTCATTTTCCGCAAGCACCAGATGCACATATATTGCGGCTGTTGTGAAAAAAGTAAGGATTTCGTACATACGCAAATATGTTACCATATTTATGCAATTCGCCGAAAGAGCATAGATGGTTGCGGCAATGAGTGCCGAACTTCTCTTTTTTGAAATCTTCAGCATTATGAGATACAGAAAAATAGTCGCACCTGCCGCAAAAAGCATATTTGTGATTATGGCGTGGTATATGGAATATTCTCCCGGTGTGAACGAAGAGAAGGTATGCATAAAGATGTAAAAAAGCGGCGGATGCACATCTTCTGCCTGGTTCTTATAAACATTTGCATAATCAAAGCGATGCTCATCCGAAGCTGTCATATACGCATCTATATCTTCTGCGGTATTCCAACGGATACTTCCGTCCTCGTTATACATTTCATAGTGAAATGTTGAGTTTGAAAGACCGAAGGAATACATCTCGTCACAATGAAATCCCTCTTTTTGCTCCGAGAAAAAGAAATACACACAGGCAGACAAAAGAATAACAAGTGACAGCACGCCTGCCGAGAGCCTTTTACCCATCGCAGTTGTCCTCCCTGGAAATATATATGGGTCTTCTTTTTGTTTCCATATATGTTTTTGCAAGATACTGACCTTGTATTCCGAGACTTAAAAGAATTACTCCCGAAAGGAAGAGGATTATACAGACCATTGACGGATATCCGGCAACGGGATCTCCGAATGCAAGAGTTTTCACAACAACAAAGCCTGCCATAATGCAGGAAATAAAGCAAAGAATTATACCGAGAAAGGATGAGATTGCAAGAGGAGCTGTGGAAAAAGCAACTATTCCGTCAATGGAATATTTAAAGAGCTTCCAGAATGACCACTTTGTCTCACCTGCAACACGTTCTGTGTTTTTATATTCAAGCCACTTTGTATTAAACCCAACCCAGCTGAAAATGCCTTTTGAAAAGCGGTTATATTCGCTCATGCTAAGTATGGCATCCACCATACGGCGGCTCATCATACGATAGTCACGGGCACCGTCAACTATCTCGGTCTGTGATATCTTATTTATAATCTTATAAAACTTCCTCGCAAAAAATGATCGTATGGGCGGCTCACCTTTTCTGTCAACACGCCTTGCGGCGGCAGCATCATATTCATCCGTCATAACAGCTTCATACATTTCAGGAAGCATTGAGGGTGGGTCCTGAAGGTCTGCATCCATAACCACAACAAAGTCACCCCGTGCTTTTTCAAGACCTGCATAAAGAGCCGCTTCTTTTCCGAAATTTCTTGAAAAAATCACATATTTTACATCCGTATTCTCTTTTGCATAGGTGCGAAGAAGTGCGGCGGTCTTATCCCTTGAGCCATCATCAACAAAAAGAAACTCAAAGTCTACATCATACTTCTCAATCATTTCGCTTGTTGTTTTTCTGATCTCTTCAAGGAAAAAAGGTATTGCTTTTTCCTCATTATAGCAAGGCACAACTATGCTTATAAGATTTCTTTCCATAAAAATTCCCCTTCATATATAAGAAAACACTCTAACTTTGTTTTGAAAACACAATAAATCTCTGCCCGAAGTAATTGAGCAAAGTAAACAGTACCATACCCACAAGCATTGAGACATTATCTCGTACCACACTTCCCAATCCCGAAAGCATCCAACTGACAAGAGGCTTGGCAACACCATAGCCCACAAAATAACAAACGGCAATATTCACCGCGAATTCAACAATCGGTAAAACACCGCGTCTTCCGTTTTTGAACGTGAAATGCTTGTTCAGAAAATAGCTTAAGATGCTTGTGAGAAAAACATTTGCAAAAGTGGATATTTCATATCCCCAATTAAGAAGATTATAGCATCCGAACATTATTGCAGAACCCACAAGAGTGTTTATGACTCCGACAATAACAAATTTCAAAAAAGCCTTATCAATATAAAACTTTTTAAGTAGTTTTTTAATCATATTTATCTAGACTTCCGTTTCGTCATTTTGCGACATATCTCTGCATTGTATCTTATAATTTTACCAACTGACTCGCATTTTGTCAAGGGAACAGCAAAACAGAGAAAAGAAGCTCAACTTTTCTTTTCTCTGTTTATCTGATATTCTTTATACAATCTCTGTGTAGCTTCCGAGATACTTAAAGCCGTCAAGGTCATCCTCAAGCTCACATATAAGCTCAAAGAGCTCAGGTGAGTAGATTGATGCACCGATGTCAAAGTAGAACATAAACTCAAAGTCACTTCCGGGCTTCGGACGGCTCTCCAGCTTTTCAAGGTTTAAGCCGAGAGCATTGAAGCGTGCCATAATGCGATAAAGAGAGCCCGGCTTATGGGGAATCTTCATCATAATGCTTGTTTTATCAGACCCCGGATATATTTCAAGGTCACGGGAGATGCAGATGAAGCGTGTGTAATTTCCGATATGGTCGCATACGTTGTCAACAAGAGTTGAAAGGTCATAAAGCTCTGCACAACCCGGTGAGGAAAGAGCCGCAATATCATTTCTTCCGCTTTCCGAAACAAGACGTGCCGCAACTGCGGTGTTCTCGCAGATATTTATCTTTATATCCTTGTGAGCCGCAAGAAATTCGCTGCATTGATTTATCGCCTGCTCGTGGGAATAGATTTCCTTTATGTCGGAAAGACTTGCACCACGCTTTGCAAGGAGAGCGTGACCCACCTGGATTCTCACGCTTCTCACAATATGGAACTTAAACTTCGACATAAGGTCATAGATTTTATTTACTGAGCCTGCAGTACTGTTTTCAATGGGGAGAACACCGTAGCGGCAGAGCTTTTTGTCTACTGCACGGAAAACATCCTCAAAGCCTCCGAAGTACATGATGCTGGGATTCTTAAAAAGCTTTTCACAGGCAAGCTGTGAATATGCACCCTCAACGCCCTGACAGGCAACAACGCCACCCTGAGGAAAGAGCTTGTCCGTGCCGTCAATAGCTTTCTGCATACGCTCGGAAAGACCGCTTTTTCTTCCCATAAGCTTTCTCTGGTATGATCTGGAAACGTCTGTCATTGTGGAATAGAGAACCTTTGTATATGATGCAAAATCCTCACCTGCAAGCTCGCCCACTCTTGCAAAAAGCTCTCTTTCACGGGCAGGGTCGTATACGGGAAGATTGTTTTCTCTCTTATACTCACCGATTTTTGCGGCAGTCTCCATTCTCTCTCTGATAAGAGAGACAAGTTCCTCATCTATTCTGTCTATATCTTTGCGAAGCTCGTTGATATCCATTGTAATTACATTCCTTTCGTCTTATAAAATCATATCACACAATGAAACAGCCATAGCCGCTTCCATACAGGGTACTGCACGTGGAACTATGCACGGGTCGTGGCGACCTGTAATCTCAAGTTCTTTTTCCTTGTTTTCTGTAAGCGAAACACTTCCCTGTGCTTTCGCAATTGACGGTGTAGGCTTTATCGCCGCACGGAACACTATGGGAAGAGAAGAGCTTATACCTCCGAGAGCACCGCCGTGGTTGTTTGTCTTTGTACTTATCTTATCGCCATCCATACAAAACTCATCGTTGTTTTCGCTTCCCCTCATTCTTGCAGAGGCAAAGCCTGCACCGAACTCAACACCCTTGACGGCAGGTATTCCGAAAACTATTTTTGCGATGTTATTTTCAATTCCGTCAAACATCGGCTCGCCAAGTCCTGCGGGAACTCCGGTTGCGGCACATTCTATAATTCCGCCGACGGAATCAAGCTCACTCTTTGCCCTGAGGATTTCTTCCATCATCCTCTCCCCTGCATTTTCATCAAGAACTGCAATGGGAAGCTCTGTTTTTACCTTATCAATTTCGGGGGATACCATATCAAATGCCTTATCACATACCCCCGCAATCTCCGAAACGTGAGCACCAATCCGTATACCCTTTTCCCTTTCGAGATACTGAAGACAAATACCGCCTGCAATACAGAGACAGGCAGTCAGTCTTCCCGAAAAGTGACCTCCGCCTCGGATATCGTGGGAAAGCCCGTATTTCACAAAAGCAGTATAGTCTGCGTGCCCCGGTCTCGGCACTTCACGAAGGTTTGAATAATCCTTTGAACGTGTGTTTGTGTTCTCTATTATGGCACAGATGGGACTTCCGCAGGTGACATTGTCAACAACACCCGAAATGAACCTCGGAAGGTCTGCTTCTTTTCGTGATGTTGTGTGTGCTCCGCTTCCGGGGGCTCTGCGTGAAAGGAAGGCCGAAAGCTTTTCCATATCAATCCGAAAGCCTGCAGGGAAACCGTCGATGCACACCCCAATCGCTTCGGAATGGGACTGACCGAAGATTGAAATTTTTAATTTTTCACCAAATACAGATGCCATATCATTGCACCTCTCTTTTATTTACAATTGCACCAAGGGAAATATACCTTTCAAAAAAGTCGCCATAGGATTTGCTTACCGCCTCGGCACTCGTTATTCTTACAACTCCGTCACATACAGCGGCGGAAATTGCGGCACTCATAGCTATTCGATGGTCATTGAAGGACTCTACCTCACCGCCCGAAAGCTTTTCTTTTCCGATTACCCGAATTCCGTCTTCCGTGGAGAAGCTCTCCGCACCAAGCTTTTTAAGCATCGCCACGGTGGACTCTATCCTGTCGCTTTCCTTGATTCTGAGCCTTTCTGCGTTGTATATAATCGTTTCGCCCTCGGATACCGATGCAATCACCGTTATTATCGGCACAAGGTCGGGAATGGCGGCGGCATCAATGGATATCCCCGAAAGCTTTCCTTTTCGCACCGTAACAGACTCATCACTTTGACTTACCTCTGCACCAAAGCGTTTTAATATATCAACTATCTCACGGTCGCCCTGAATGCTGCTTTTTCTTATTCCGTGGCAGGTTATGCCCTTTTCGGAAAAAGCACCGAGGCAGAGCCAAAATGCGGCGTTTGACCAATCTCCCTCAACGGTAAGTCTTCCGGGGGATATGTATTTCTGCCCACCGGGGATTTTTATTGTGTTTTCCGAAAACTCTGCCTTAATTCCAAATTTTTTCACGGAATCAAGTGTCATTTCTATATAAGGAAGAGACTCAATCTTTCCCGAAATTTCAATAATGCTGTCTCCCGAAAGGAGGGGAAGAGCAAAAATCAATCCCGATATAAACTGGGAGCTTACATTCCCGGGAATTTTATATATTCCCGATTTCATTCCTCCCCGTGTTGTGAGAGGAAGGATTCCGTCATACTCAATTTCCGCACCGTTTTCTTCCATACACTCCACAAGCACCTGCATCGGACGTGTGGGAAGTCTTCCCTCGCCGTCAAAGGTCACCTCACCGCCAAGAACTGCGGCAACGGGAACGAGGAAACGAAGAGTTGATCCGCTTTCACCGCAGAAGGCTTCTGCCTTCTCTTTCTTCTTTATGGGGGTTACGAAATACACTCCGTCACGCTCACAAATTTCTGCTCCGAGAGCATTTAAGCATCTCACGGTAGCCGCAATATCCTTTGACGATGCATCACACGCAATTTCCGTGGGAGCATCTGCAAGAGCCGCCGAAATAAGAAGTCTGTGGGCGGCGGACTTTGACGGAATAACCGTCACCTCGCCAAAGGCTTCTTTACAGGAAATCTCCGCAATCATACTATACCTCCGTACCGAGGGCGAAGAACTTTTTCATCTCATCCTCGGGCACTTTATGAAGAACGCTCTCGCCACGAACCTTCGGCACAACAAGGGTCACATACCCTGCCGAGCGTTTTTTATCCGACATTGCAAAGGAGAAAAGCTCCTCCGCTGTGTATGAAACCTCTGTGGGAAGAGAAAACTCACGGCACAGAGCCTTTATTTCATCGTATATTCCCACATCGCACATACCGAGCTTCTCTGCGGCACGTGCCATAATGCACATTCCGACAGCCACCGCACTTCCGTGGGATATCTCATAGCGAGATAACTTCTCTATGGCGTGGGCAGGGGTGTGACCAAAGTTTAAAAGCTGACGGAGACCTGTGTCAAACTCATCCTCCGACACCACATCACGCTTTATCTTCACGCACTCGGCGATAATTTCATCAAGATTTTTATGTGCTCCGTCTTTTATGAGAGCTAAAACCTTGGTGCTTCTTATTGCACCGTATTTTATAACCTCTGCCATACCGTCGGCAAAAATCTTTTCGGGAAGGTCTCTCATTATATCGGTATCACAAAGCACAAGACTCGGCTGATAGAAAGCCCCTGCAAGATTCTTCCCTGCAGTAAGGTTAATGGCCGTCTTTCCTCCCACCGAAGAATCCACAGCCGCAAGGAGAGTTGTGGGAATCTGAACAAACTTTATTCCACGAAGAAATGATGCTGCTGCAAAGCCTGTAATATCGCCGACCACTCCGCCACCCAAAGCGACAATGGAATCTGCACGGTTGAGCTTTGCTTCTGCAAGAAATTCAAGGATATCAACAAAGGTTTCTGCGCTCTTCGATTCTTCTCCGTGAGGAAAGACAAAACTCTCCACGGAAAATCCGGCATCACAAATCGACCTTTTTACCCTTTCTCCGTAAATACTATTCGTTATATCATCAGCAATTATAACACAGCGTTTACCTTTTATAAGAGAAGACATCTCCGCACCGATGCTTTCAAGTATGCCGCTTCCGATAACGACATCGTAAGCTCTTGATGCATTTACTCTAATTCTCTCCATTCTTCATCTATCCTTTCCTTGCGGCATCTTCCTTCACGGAGAAGACTCTTTAATCTTTCACCATCGTTTTCCGCAAGTGCATCTCTGTATTCTGTAAGGGAATCTATGATAAAATCAAGCTCCGATATGAGGTTCCCCCGATTTTCCAGAAACAGCTCTGTCCACATATTCTCCGAAAGCTTTGCAACACGTGTCAGATCCTTGTAGCTTCCTGCAGAAAATCCCTTGTGTGCCTCGGCACGGGGACTTTTTACATAGGCATTTGACACAACGTGGGCAAGCTGGGAGGTGTATGCAATGATTTCATCGTGCCTTTCGGCAGTAGTCACGGTTATATGAGCAAACCCTGCCTTCACAAGACATTTTTTTATTTTGTCAAGGAGGTTTATGTCCTCACCGGGTTTTGGAACAAGTATCATACAAGCTCCGTCAAAGAGCTTTTCCGTGGCATAACGGAATCCCGAAAACTGACGGCCTGCCATTGGATGTCCGCCCACATATTTAAAGCCAAACTTTTCCGCAAGCTCAAAGAGAGGAGGACAAACATATTCCTTAACGCCACAGCAATCAATGACAATGCAATCTCGCTTTATGAGATGTGCATTCTCTTTCATATAGTTTACGGTTGCCTCGGGGTAAAGGGCAAGAAAGAGGAAGTCACATTCTCCCAAATTTTCATCATTAAGCTTTTCATCAACAGCGTTTACAAGGACGGCTCTTTTATAAGAAACTTCGTCTATGTCATAAGCGACAACCCTGTAATCCGTATTGAATTTAAAGGACTTTGCAAGAGAGCCTCCGATAAGACCGAGGCCTACTATTCCGATTGTCATATGCCCACCGCCTCACGGACTCTGAATACTGCCTTTGCAACATCGTCAAACTGCTCGGGAGTGAGAGACTGAGCACCATCGCAAAGGGCGTGCTTCGGGTCGTTGTGTACCTCAATCATAAGACCGTCTGCACCGCAGGCGGCAGCCGCAAGAGCCATAGGCTTTACAAGGCGTGAAATTCCGCTTGCATGGCTGGGGTCTACCACAACGGGAAGGTGAGTAAGCTCACGGAGCATCGGAACTGCCGAGAGATCAAGAGTATTTCTCGTGTATGTCTCAAAGGTGCGGATGCCTCGCTCACAAAGGATAATGTTCTCATTTCCCCCTGCCATAATATATTCTGCACTCATAAGAAGCTCTTTTAAAGTGTTTGCAAGACCTCTCTTTAAGAGGATTGTTTTGTTTGTGCGACCAAGCTCCTTTAAAAGCTCGAAGTTCTGCATATTTCTTGCGCCGACCTGGATAACATCAACGTTTTCAAAAAGCTCCAAGTGGTTTGCATTCATAATCTCGGTGACTATGGGCATACCTGTTTTTTCCTTTGCCTCCAAAAGGAAATCAATGCCCTCTGCTTTGAGACCCTGGAAGTCATAAGGGGAAGTTCTCGGCTTGAAAGCTCCACCTCGGAGAAGAGTTGCTCCCGATTCCTTCACGGCGTGGGCAATTCCGAGAATTTGCTCCTCACTCTCGACAGAGCAAGGACCTGCGATAAGAGCGAAGTTTCCGTCGCCTATCTTCACTCCGGAAATATCAACAACGGTATTTTCGGGGTGGAATTTGCGATTCGCACTCTTAAACGGCTCTGTTATTCTCGTTACGCTCTGGATGATGTCAAGACCTTCGATAAGCTCAACATCTACCTCACGTGTATCTCCGATAAAGCCCAACACTGTCTGGTATTCACCCTTTGAAACGTGAACCTGAATATTCTGCTCATTGAGCCAGGAAATGAGATTGTCCACCTGTGCCTGAGGTACATTACTCTTAAGAACCGCTATCATAATTTATTCCTCCTTGAAAATCAAAAAAGACTTTACAGTAGTGATTCTACTGCAAAGCCTTTAAAAATCCTTAAAAAACTCTTTTTTACGCAACAGAAATCACTTTTACTTTTTAAAGCCAAAAAAGTAAAAGTAAAAGTAGTAAAATATTCCCTTTGAACTGATGGAATGTGTCATTTGAAACTACCTTCATTTCCGTTTTTCTTGATTATATCACCGCAACTTTTGTTTGTCAATTAAATTTTCAAAAAAGTTGTATTTTTATTCTATACCTCCGGTGGCGGATTTTCAAGGTCACCAAAGGAAAGTTCGCCGCGGAAACGATACATATACTTTGCATACACAGTATTGCTCAGGCAAAGATAAATAAACGAAAGAAACGGCATCATAGATATAAGAAAAAACCACATAAAATAAGATGCACCCAAAACGAGACACTCGCCGTTTCTCTTCTTCATATACTTTACATACTTGTATATTGTGGCAAAAACGCCCGTTTCATCATTGGCATAGATGTATGAGATAAATCGGTATCTGCTTATCCATATAACAAAAATAACAGTAAACACAGCAAGCAGAATCAGCGATATCTGATAAAGCATTATTGAATTTTGCCATATTGCCAAAATCATCACACCAACAGGAATAATCATAAATATGACAAGGGACAAAACGGTAAAAATTGCCGTTATGATAGTGAGGATTATTGACGAAAAGACCACTCTCAGATCTGTGAATACGGAAAATACATCACGAAAGGTTGCCTTCTCACCTTTTGCGACCCTGAGGTAATATTTACTCATTCCTATTGAAAACGGTGCCATAAGGAAAAGATACAAAAGTGCAACAACGCCGATTGACAGAAGCACTCTTGGAGTAATTCTATCAGGAAGCATCAATGCAAAAATCTTTGACGCATCATTTCCTGCTTTGATAATCATTTCTTCAGAGGGAATCTGTATCGGTAAATAGCTTATTGCCCACATAGCTACCACCGATTCGATTATGGATAAAAGAAATGCTTTCCACCAGTTCCCCTGCATATCTCGAATGGCAGTTGCCTTTATCATTCGCCGAAGTAAAGTTTTGTTCATTTTGATATTTTTTCTCCGATTATGTCGTTTTAAATATTATGATACTATCCAATCACTATTGAGCACCTGCTCCTCCATCGGAAGGTGCTGCGTCCGAAGCCTCCGGCGTTGTCGGAGTTTCCGGCGTTGTCGGAGCCTCCGGTGTTGTCGGAGTTTCCGGTGTTGTCGGAGTTTCCGGTGTTGTCGGAGTCTCCGGCGTTGTCGGGGTCTCCGGTGTTGTCGGGGTCTCCGGCGTTGTCGGAGTTTCCGGCGTTGTCGGAGCCTCCGGTGTTGTCGGAGTTTCCGGTGTTGTCGGAGTTTCCGGTGTTGTCGGAGTCTCCGGCGTTGTCGGGGTCTCCGGTGTTG
>JAFSEA010000095.1 GCA_017435965.1 Oscillospiraceae bacterium | reverse complement strand
TGGGAACCATCGGAAATACGGGGCTGACGAAGGCAGGTTGCAGGATCCATTGCCTTACCTGAATGCATAAGAATCGGGATGTCAAGCTCAATACACTTTTCTACAAGTGCAAACTGAGCAGGGTCATCCATACGATACTGATGATAGAGCTTAACACCTACAAAACCGAGCTCTTTTACGCAACGGTCAAGCTCATTGAGCATCTCTTTCTGATATCCGGGGTTTACAAAAGCCTGACCGAAAACTCTTCCGGGATAACGCTTTGTCATTTCATACATAAGGTCGTTCGCGGCGATGAATTCCTCGGGTGTGCAATGCTTGTTTGCAGCAACGGGAACAGAGGAAACAACCATATCAACACCAAGGGTGTCAAGGACTCCGATGAAGCTTTCTGCAAAAGCATAGTTTGGATTGCCGACGTGAGTTTCATAATTTATATGCTCGTGCCAGGAGACAACACGTGTTTCCTTGAGAAGCTTAGCTTTTTCTCTGATATCCATTTTTCATTCTCCTTAAAGTGACTTGAAAGCCTTTGCACCGTTTGTCTTTATTGCTTCGTAATCAAACTCGGGTGCATAAGCAATGCGGAGAAGTGTCGGCTCCATATAATTGAAGGGAGAGAGTGAACCGTAGCAGAGCTGATCCTGGTCAATGACATTGAGAATAGCTTCTGCAGCCTTTGAATTAAATACTTCAAAGGAAGTGGGATCAAAGTATGTATTCTTGCGTTCCTTGATGAGTGCTGTGAACTTTTCGCCGCCTGCAAGGGGAGAGAAGCTTGTTACAAAAACAGGAACGTTCATATTCTTTGAAAGAAGTGCATAGAGCTGATCGCCTGTGACGTTATCATATGAATCACGAGGACTTCTGCCGCGGAAGTTTTCAAAGCTTGAGCAGATTCTGACCGGAACCCCAAGCTCTTCTGCAAGATTCATAACCTGAAGTGCTCTGTGCTTGGGCATATATTCATCAAAGAGCATTTCGGGAGCGAGAGAATAGCCGTGGTAGATGGGAGCAAGCTCAAAACCCTTGAATCCTGCAGCGACCATATCACGGGCATCCTTTTCCCATTCAACATATGACGGATTTACGATTGCAAAAGGAATGAACTCTGTCTTTCCCTTATAATTTTTAAGCTCTTCCAGAAGCTCGAGGTTTGCGGCATTTGCATCCTTGTAGAAGAAACCGTTGAGATTTGATACAACCATATGAGTTATATCGTGCTCCTGTGCAAGCTTGTCAAGACCCTCAAGAGTATTGTATTTGAGGTTGCGGAAGGGCCAATGACCTACATATGTACTGATATCAACAAACATTTTTATTTACCTGCCTTTTTTAAAAATTTATTGAATGCTTTTGATGAAAAAATTGTTTTTTTATCTTCGTCGGAAATGTCGGCACCCAGAAGCTTGCCAACTCCGGAGGACCACATTCCGTCGGTTGCAAAGAGAAGTCTGTCAGCACCGAGAAGTGCAACTGATTCTTCGATAAGCGGACGGTCGAATACGCTTCCGCCGATATCTGCATAGACATTGGGACAATCGGCAATGGCTTTTATTGCCCATTTCCAATCGCCGCCGCCACCGATATGCCCCATGATAAAGGTTGCCTCGGGATAACGCTTTGCGGCATTTGCCATATGGAAGCCATCAGAACATCTGGGCTGCCGTTTGCGTGTTGCCGGATCCATTATATGAGCACAATGCATAAGGATGGGGATATCAAGCTCAATGCACTTTTCAATCATTGCAAACTGCGCCGGATCATCCATAAAATATTGATGATAAAGCTTGACTCCAATAAAACCAAGCTCCTTGACACAGCGGTCCAGCTCATTGAGAGTTTCACGGATAAAACCGGGATTTACAAAAGCCTGACCGAAGATTCTTCCGGGATAACGCTTTGTTGCCTCATAAACTATATTATTTGCAACAATGCATTTTTCGGGAGAAGCATGTTTGTCGGCAGAAAGGGGCTTTGAAACAACAATCTTGTCTATGCCGAGCGTATCAAGAACTTCCATTTGTGCATCGCAATGTGCCACGTTGAGTCTGTCGCCCGGTGCACCACGATCACGGAGGATTCCGCTGACATGTTCATGCCAGGAAACAACTTCAGTTTCGCTTAGAAGCTTTACCTTTTCTTTAATATCCATAATAATACTCCTTTGAACCGATATGTTTTTGTATAGCATTTCTCATCGGCTCAATATAAGTATAACAGCTTGAGAAAAAAAGAAAATAGAAAAATTTGATTATTCGGGCAACTTTTTTAAATTTTTTTCTTTCTGCAGAGAAAGCGTTCAAAGTCACGTCCGGAAAGAATTGTCTTTTTGTCTTCTTCGGAAAGCTCAGCGCCCAAAAGCTTACCCACACCTGCCGACCAAGCACCGTCGGTGCCCCAGAGAAGTCTGTTTGCACCAAGTAGAGAAACTGCTTCTTCGATTCCGGGGCGGTCAAAATTTGAGCCGCTTATATCCGTGTAGACATTGGGGCAATCTGCAATTGCCTTGATTGACCATTTCCAGTCGCAGATAGTAAAGTGCCCCATTATAAAGGTGGCATCGGGAAACTTCCTTGCGGCATTTGCCATATGTACTCCATTTGAAGTGAGAGGTTGGCGGAGCTTGTTTCCTTCATCGTAATACTTCATTGAATGCATAAGAATGGGAATATCAAGCTCAATACACTTTTCTATTATAGGATGTTGTATCGGATCATCCATAAAATAATCATAATAAAGCTTAACTCCCACAAAGCCGAGTTCATTTACACAACGTTCAATTTCCCGAAGAGCAAGCTCATGCTGTCCCGGATGGACATAACAAAGTCCAAAAATTCTGTCGGGAGAAAGCTTTGTTGCTTCATATGTAAGGTTGTTTGCGGCAATGGCATATTTAATGTCACCGCGCTTGTGGTCAACAACGGGGATGGAGGTGACGATTTTGTCGATTCCAAGCTCGTCCATAACCTTCAGCGTGCCGAGCGCATTATCCATATCAAACTTCTCATATCCACGATAAAGGGATATGTGCTCATGCCAACCCACAACGGGATTTTCGTGAAATAGCTTCATTTGCTCACGGATTTCCATGCGTTTTCTCCTTATTTTTGTTGATTTGTTCGTAAGTCTTGCAGAAATTCCGCAGCTCGCACTCATCGCATTTCGGGTTTCGTGCAGTGCAAGTTGCTCTGCCATGCCATACAAGGCGATGACACATCATATTCTGCTCATCCGGCGGAACTATCTGTTTAAGCCTCATCTCAACCTTTTTCGGGTCTTTTGTATCGCACAATCCGAGCTTGTTGGAAATCCTTATGCAATGGGTGTCTGCAACAATCGCAGGTTTACCGTAAATATCACCGAGTATGAGATTGGCGGTTTTTCTTCCAACGCCGGGGAGGGTGAGAAGTTCCTCCATAGTATCGGGGACTTTTCCACCGAATTTCTCAATGAGCATATTTGCCGAAGCACGGATGTCTTTTGCTTTCATACGAAAAACTCCGCACGGATGCACGATTTTTTCAAGCTCGGATATATCGCAGGCGGCAATTTCTTCAAGAGTCTTATATCTTGAGTAAAGCTCACGTGTTACGATGTTTACCCGGGCATCGGTACATTGTGCAGAGAGTCGTGTGGCAAAAAGCAACTGATATGGCTCTTTATAGGCAAGAGAACACTCGGCATCAGGATAAAGCTTTTTAAGCCCAGCCACAATGCCGTTGACTCTTTCTTGAATTCTCATAGGAAATCCTCGCTGTTAGTCTTCATCATCAATCTCAATGAGTTTGTCAAGAACAACGTCATTGATTTTCGCTTTCTTTTTGGTGAAAATGAGGCTGATTGCATAAATGATAGCACCGATAGCAGCAATTGCACCTAAGAATTTGAATAATTTTTTCATAGTATGTATCCCCCTGAATAAAAATTTAATATCCTAAAAGCGAATCATCGAGAGAATCATCGTTTTTAATCCAATCTGAAACGAGAGTAATTATGTAATCAGTTTTTGTATTGCGGACAACAACACGTTCAATTCCTGCATTTATAATCATACGCTTGCACATGGCACAGGATGACGCATCGGAAACAAGTTTGCCGGTTTCCATATCTCGCCCTACAAGATAGAGCGTGGAGCCTATCATTTCCGAACGTGATGCATTGATTATGGCATTTGCCTCAGCATGGACACTTCTGCAAAGCTCATAACGCTCGCCTCTTGGGATGTTAAGCTCGCATCTTCTGCAGGTTCCGATATCGCAACAGTTTTTGCGACCGCGCGGAGCTCCGGTATAACCGGTAGAGATGATTGAGTCGTTACGCACGATAATTGCACCATAATTACGTCGGAGACAAGTGCCGCGCTCGAGAACGGTTTCTGCGATGTCAAGGTAATAATTGAATTTATCCATACGTTCCATAAAAGCAACCCCCTTAAGGTGGATTTACAATGTTTAACTGAGCATTTTACCATCGGAAATTTCAATGATTCTGTCTGCTTTTTTTGCAATGGCAGGGTCATGGGTGATAAGAACGATAGTAGTGCCTTGCTTATGAAGGTCTGATAATATGCGCAGTATGTCACTTCCGGATTTGCTGTCGAGATTTCCTGTCGGTTCATCCGCCAGGATTATTGACGGCTTTCGGGTGATTGCCCTTGCAATGGCAACTCTTTGCTGTTGACCACCTGAAAGCTGTGTGGGTTTGTGATGAAGTCTTTCGGAAAGCCCTACTTCTGAAAGGGCAGACATGGAAATTTCACGCCTTCTTTTGTGAGGAATTCCGGCGTACATAAGCGGAAGTTCAACATTTTCAATGGCTGTCATTTTTTCAAGAAGATTAAAGCCCTGAAAAATAAAACCTATTTTTCTGTTTCTGATATCTGCAAGCTGAGAACTTTTAAGAGAAAGAACATCCATATCATCAAGGCGATAACTTCCGGATGTGGGTTTATCAAGGCAACCGAGAATGTTCATAAGAGTGGTCTTTCCTGAGCCGGACGTTCCGACAATGGCGAGAAACTCACCCTTGGACACAGAAAGATTTACATCTCGGAGAGCAAAAACATCTCCTGAATTTATCCGATAATGCTTTGAGAGATTTGTAACTTCAATCAAAAGAAAACATCCTCTTCGGTTTATTACCGGATATCTCGGATTAAAGGTTTGATTTGACGTTCGGCTTGAATCCGAATCCAAGAACCTCGTGGGTATTTGTGACTATCATAAACGCATCATTGTCATTTTCACGGACAATTTCTTTTAGAAGTCCTATTTGATTTGGATTTATTGCACACATAATCATCTTTCTCGGTGCGTTGGTAAATGCACCCTCACCGGTGAGAATGGTGGCACCGTGGTGAAGCTCCGATATAACCAGTTTGCTGATAGTATCGGCTTTTTCGGTAATAATATACGCAAGCTTGTCTGTTGTAAATCCGTAGATTACGCCATCTGTTGCGATTGACGCTACATACATTTTGATTATTGCAAAAAGAACGCTGTTTGGGTCTTTAAAAGCAAAGGCTGCACAGATGACTATAACGGTATCCGCTGCGAGAACGAGCTTTCCGAGGGGAATCCCCGTGTATTTCTGCTTAAGAACAAGCCCGACAATATCGGTGCCTGCAGTACTTCCGTTACGGATGAAAACAAGTCCTAAACCGGCACCCGTGCCGAGACCGCCATATATTGCACAAAGCATTGGATCGGTGGTAAGAGTGGGAATTGCCACGGTAAGATCCATTGCGATGGAAAGAACTACTGATGCAAAAACTGTTTTTGCCATAAATCGTCCGCCGATTTTCCAAAGCCCAAGGAGGAGAAAGGGGACATTTACAAGAAATGTGAGAACGCCCATAGAAAGACCGGTAAAACGATTTAAAACCATTGAAATACCGGTAATACCACCCATGGCAATGGGTATTTCTGACTTGTCAATAAAGGCATTGAAAGAAGCCGCAAAAAGGGAAGCTCCGATGAGGATTATAAGGTAATCCAAAATGGCTTTCCTGACATTTGCGCCGGAAATTTTCTTGGTGGGTAAAGTCATTTTATCTTCTCACTTCCATTGTGAATGGGATACATTCTCGATTAAAACTATATGCTTCTTCTTCATCTACTATATCATAACACGAAATTCAACTCTTGGCAAGGGATTTGGACAGTAAAATCGACAAAAAAAGAGAGAAATTTATCGCATTTGAAGGATAGTTTGATGCAGATACGCTGACAGGTTGTAAAAAATAGTCTATTAAGAATAATAACCATTGACAAATCGGTTTATACGGGTGTATGCTTTATAAGTATGAAATCATAATATAAGGTAGGTGAAAATAATGGACGCAGGCGGTAGTAGGAGCACATCAAAAGGACGAAGTAGACGGCGGACTGCCTATGTCCGTTATTTTGGATTGCAATAATCCACGTTTGCTTCTCTCCTGAACTTGTGCCTTTGCTTCCTGAAAACTACGAAAAAGGAGGAAAGGAATTATGGGAGAAAATACCACCACAATTGAAAAAATGATAAGCAAGCTTCTTGAAGAGAAAAAGTTTGCAACTCTCCGTGATGTGATGAATACCATGGCACCTGCGGACATTGCAATTATCTTCGATTCTCTGCCGGCTGAGAAAATGCCGGTGCTTTTCAGGATTCTCTCAAAAGAACTTGCGGCAGAGGCTTTTGTCGAAATGGATGCAGACCTTCAGGAAAGCCTCATCAGAGTTTTTTCCGACAGCGAGCTTAAAGCCGTTGTGGATGAACTGTATGTTGACGATGCAGTAGACATCATTGAGGAAATGCCTGCAAACGTCGTAAAGCGTATCTTGAGTCAGACTGACAGGGATATGCGAAAAATGATAAACGAAATTCTAAAATACCCCGATGACAGTGCCGGAAGCATTATGACCACGGAGTATGTAAGCTTCAAGCCCGATATGACGGTGACAGAGGCTATAAAAAACATACGTCGCTCCGGGGTGGATAAAGAAACGATTTACACTTGCTATGTCACCGAAAAGGATAAAAAGCTTATCGGTATTGTAACAGTAAGAAGCCTCCTTATGGCGGACGATGACGACGAAATAAGCAAAATAATGGAAGAAAACGTCATCTCTGTAAACACTCTGGAGGATAAGGAAGACGTTGCAAATAAGCTTGCAAAATATGACTTCCTCGCACTTCCTGTTGTTGACCGTGAGAATCGTCTTGTTGGTATCGTCACCGTTGACGATGCTATCGACGTTATCCGTGAAGAGGCAACAGAGGATATCGAAAAGATGGCGGCTATCACGCCTACCGATAAACCATATCTCAAAACTACCGTGTTTGAGCTGTGGAGAGCACGTATTCCGTGGCTTTTGTTGCTTATGCTGTCCTCTACTTTTACGGGGATAATCATAACCCATTTTGAGTCGGCACTTGCCGCAACGAGTGTCCTTGCGGCATATATCCCGATGCTTATGGGAACGGGAGGAAACTCCGGCAGTCAGTCATCGGTTGCCATAATCCGAGGTCTTTCATTAAACGAAATTGAGTTTTCGGATATATTCCGTGTCCAATGGAAAGAAATAAGGGTCTCCGTGCTTTGCGGTCTCACTCTTGCCGGAGCAAATTTTTTAAAGCTTGTATTTCTCGATAATGTGGGAGTGGCGGTTTCACTCGTTGTAAGCATTGCTCTTGCAGTAACCGTTTTTACCGCAAAATTCGTGGGCTGCTCACTTCCCATCCTTTCAAAGAAAATAGGCTTTGACCCGGCAGTAATGGCAAGCCCCTTCATCACAACAATAGTAGACGCAATCTCACTCTTAATCTACTTCTCCTTCGCATCAATGCTTCTGTAAAACAACTTCACGTAAATAGTGAAGCCACAAAAATACACCGTATAGGAAATGCTCAATCCTATGCGGTGTATGTATTTGTGGGGTTGAGTTTTGTTAAAATTTATTATATAATGTAAAATAAGATAATTATAAGCTCGGCATCAAAGGTGGGATGACTGTGATATTGGATAAAAAGCAAATGACCGAAGAGGATATAAAACTGCAATATATAACTCCTGCGATACAAGCTAAATGGGGGCTTGACCGCATAACAATGGAAACCAGAATAACCGACGGTCGAATCAATCTTCGTGGAAATGTTGTTTCCCGTGAAAAGCCCAAGAAAGCAGACTATGTATTGTGGTTGAACGGAAACCGCGCACTGGCAATCGTTGAAGCCAAAGACAATAACCATTCTGTTTCATATGGCTTGCAACAGGCCAAGTTATATGCCGAAATGCAGGATATCCCCTTTGCCTACAGTTCTAACGGTGACGGATTTCAGGAATATGACTTTCTTACCGGAGAAGAACGCACACTCTCATTAGAGGATTTCCCTTCATTTGACGAACTTGCCGCCCGTTGGGAAGTTGAAATGAACGGCGGTAACGGCATCTCGGCAAACGAAAAAAAGATTATAGAACAACCCTATTATTCCAGTCAGAACACATATCCCCCGAGATATTATCAGCGAAATGCAATCAATCGCACGGTTGAAGCCATCGCAAAAGGTCAGGAACGTCTTTTGCTTGTTATGGCAACAGGTACAGGAAAAACATATACTGCATTTCAGATTGTTTACCGACTGTTGCAAACAGGACTAAAAAAGAAAGTTCTCTATTTGGCTGACCGGAACATACTTGTTGACCAATCCATTCAACAGGATTTTTCACCGCTTGAAAAGACAATACATAAAATCAATTTTGCAAAGGATGACCCTGCAACAATCACTTCACACGAAGTTTATTTCTCGCTTTATCAACAGCTTGTCGGCAATGACGAAAGCGAAGATGACACCGGCGAAGACGATGCGGCTGCACGTTTTGCAAAGCTGTTTCAAAAAGACTTTTTTGACCTTATCATTGTTGACGAGTGTCACCGAGGCTCTGCAAAGAAGGACAGCAACTGGAGAAAAATTCTTGACTATTTCTCTTCCGCAACTCAGATTGGTATGACAGCAACACCGAAAGAAACAAAGTATATTTCAAACATTGATTACTTTGGTGAACCTGTTTATACCTATAGCCTGCGCGAAGGAATTGAAGATGGATTTCTTGCTCCGTTCAAAGTTATAAACATAAAGACCGACATTTGCGAAGGATGGCGTCCATATAAAGGACAGCTTGACAAATCAGGAAATCTTATTGAAGACAGAATATATACAAACAGCGATTTTGACAGCACAATCATTCTTGAAGACCGCACATATCAGGTAGCAAAGGAAATAACCGATTATCTGAAAGCAACAGACAGAATGCAGAAAACAATTGTTTTCTGTGCAAACGAAGACCACGCGGAACGAATGAGGGAAACACTTGCAAAACTGAATGCCGATATGTGCCGTGATAACCCCGATTATGTTGTCCGCATAACAGGTAGCGATACCTATGGCAAAAGCAAGCTGAAATATTTTATTTCCGTAAATCCCGAAGGTCCTGTTATTGCGACCACTTCAAAGCTTCTTTCAACAGGCGCTGACTGTAAGATGACAAAACTGATTGTTCTTGATGAAATGATCAGTTCAATGACTGAGTTCAAACAGATTATAGGCAGAGGTACACGTCTGCGCGAAAAAGAAGGAAAAAACCATTTTGTAGTTATGGATTTCCGCAACGTCACAAGACTGTTTTCTGACCCCGATTGGGATGGACCGATTGAAATGGTAGACGGTTATGACCCGAATCACAAGCTGGCACCAAAGCCGCCCAAGCCCGAAAACGGTGGAGAAACACCGCCTGTTCCGACAGCGGATAAATATATCGTTGACGAAAGCGGTTGCAATGTCCATATCTTAGGAAAATCAGTTTCCGTTTATGATGCTGACGGAAAATTGCTCCGACAAGAAAGCATTGTGGATTATACAAAATCAAACATTCTCGGAAGATATGCATCGCTTGATAACTTTATCGTGATGTGGACTTCCGAGCAAAAGAAAGAAGCAATCCGCAAGCTTTTGAATGAACAGGGCATTGACCTTGAACAAATGAAAGCAGAACAAAAGATGGAAGATGTTGACGATTTTGATTTCATCTGCCATGTTGCTTTTGACAAAAAGCCGCTCACGCGCAGAGAGAGGGCAAACAATGTCAAGAAACGCGATTTTCTCAGCAGATACAGCGGTGTTGCAAGAGAAGTTTTAGAGGCACTTCTTGATAAATATATGAACACCGGAATTTATGAAATTGAGAAAACGGAAGTTCTCCGTCTTGACCCTTTCACAAAATTCGGAAAGCCCACCAAAATCGCCGACTATTTTGGCGGTAAAGCCGGTTACCTTAAAGCGATAAGAGAATTAGAGGAAGAATTATATAAGGCAGGTTAATTTTTATGAGCAATCTATCGGGATTTGTTAAAAGACTTCGTGACATTATGCGAAATGATGCAGGTATCAACGGTGATGCACAACGCATTGAGCAGATTGCATGGATGCTTTTCTTAAAAGTATATGATGCTAAAGAACAGGATTGGGAATGGGATGACGATAACTATGTGTCTATCATTCCCGAGAAATGCCGTTGGGCAAACTGGGCACACGATGACCGCTCCGGCTCAGCAATGACAGGCGATAGCTTGCTCGACTTTGTTAACAACACCTTATTCCCCACACTCAAAAAACTGCCCGTAACAGCCGAGACACCTATAAAAAAAGCTATCGTGCAAACAACCTTTGCAGATGCAAACAACTATATGAAAGACGGAGTTTTGCTTCGTCAGGTAATAAATGTCATTGATGAAATCGACCTTTCGGACTATGAAGAAAGCCATGCTTTCGGCGACATCTATGAATCAATTCTGAAAGAGCTCCAAAGCGCAGGAAGCGCAGGTGAGTTCTATACTCCGCGCGCCGTAACTGATTTTATGGCGCAGATGATTGAGCCGAAAATCGGTGAAAAAATGGCTGACTTTGCTTGCGGCACCGGCGGCTTTATAACAAGCTGGCTGAAAGAATTGCAAAAGCAGGTTGTGAGTACCGCCGATGCAAAAAAATACAGCGATTCCATCTATGGTATTGAGAAAAAGCAGTTTCCTTGTATGCTCTGCATAACAAACCTTTTGCTTCACGGATTGGATATTCCTCGAGTATTCCATGCAAACTCCTTGCTCAAAGATGTCCTCGATTATACAGATGATGACAGATTTGACGTTATCCTGATGAATCCGCCATATGGCGGAAGCGAAAAGGCAGATGTCAAAAACCATTTTCCCGATGACCTTGCAAGCAGCGAAACCGCAGACCTCTTTATGTCTGTGATTATGTACCGCCTAAAAAAGAACGGTCGCGCCGCGGTTATTCTTCCCGACGGTTTCTTGTTCGGCACGGATAATGCAAAAATAAGCATCAAAAAGAAGCTCCTTTCTGAATTCAACCTGCATACAGTTATCCGTATGCCGGGCAGTGTCTTTGCGCCTTATACTTCAATCACAACAAATATTTTGTTCTTTGACCACACAGGCGCAACAGAAAAGACCTGGTTCTACCGTCTTGATATGCCGGAGGGCTATAAGCATTTCTCAAAAACAAAACCAATGAAATTGGAACATTTTGCACCGGTAATTGAATGGTGGAATAATCGTAAAGAGATTACTGTAGACGGTTTCGACAAGTCAAAATGTTATACTGTAGAACAGCTTACCGAAGAACTTGGCTATAACCTTGACCAATGCGGATATCCCCATGTCGAAGAAGAAATCCTTGCACCAATGGATTTGATTCAAAGATATCAGGAAGAACGCGCATCTCTTAACGCAGAGATTGACCGAGTGCTGGCTGATATTACCGCTATTCTTGGAGGTGGTCAGGAATGACACCGCAGGAGTTGAAGTATAGCATTATCTGCTTAGCTCTTCAAGGAAGGCTTGTAGAACAAAATGAAGATGAATCTCCTGTTGATTTGAACGCAATTAAGGCAAAAAAAACTGAGGACTATGAGTTTGATATTCCAGAAAATTGGAAATTAGCCCATATTGAAACCGTTACAAATCTAATACCATCAAAGCAATATCAGATTCTTGAATCTGAGGTACAGCAAACTGGAAAATATCCTGTAATAAGTCAGTCGAAAGCGTATTCTATTGGTTTCTCGGATAATTCAGATAGAGTATATTATCATACATATCCGGCGATTGTTTTTGGAGACCATACAACAGAAGTGAAATATGTAGAATTTGACTTTGTTGTAGGCGCTGACGGCGTGAAGATATTTGAGCCGATCAATGAGATTATAACTGCTAGTTTCTTGTTTTATGTATTCCAGTTTTACTCAAAAGATTTGAATAAAGTTGGTGGATATAGCAGGCACTATAAATTTATAAAGAACAAAGCAATTCCGCTTCCTCCGCTTGCTGAACAGAAGCGCATTGTGTCAAAGATTGAGGAACTTTTACCTCTCATCGACCGCTATGAACAGGCGTGGAACAAGCTGGAAGATTTCAACAAGCGTTTCCCTGTGGATATGCAGAAATCTATTCTCCAAATGGCAATTCAGGGTAAACTGGTTGAACAACGACCCGAAGAAGGCACCGGAGAAGAACTGTATCAACAGATTCAGGCAGAAAAGCAAGCTCTAATAGAAACAGGAGAAGTATACAGAGAAAAACAACTAACATCAATCGTGGAAGATGAAATCCCATTTGAGATTCCTGATTCTTGGGTATGGTGTAAATTGGGAGAACTAACGAAAACAATCACCAAAGGATCTTCTCCAAAGTGGCAGGGGGTTTCCTATACAGATAAGGAATATGGCATTCTGTTCATAACAAGCGAAAATGTTGGAGTGGAGCAATTGCTATTATCAAAAGAGAAATATGTTGGCAGTGAGTTTAACACCATGCATCCCGCTTCTGTTCTACAAAAAGGAGATCTGCTTACCAACATCGTTGGTGCCTCTATAGGACGGACGGCTATTTTTGATTTAGATGTTACTGGTGCTAATATCAATCAGGCAGTTTGTATTATCCGTTTGGTAAATCAGGATGTTTCGGAATATATTTTGAAATTTCTTAACAGTACGATGGCTGTCGAAATGATGAGCCAAAAGTCTGTGGATTCTGCAAGAGCAAATTTAAGTTTGACATCTGTTACAAATCTGTTGATTCCACTTCCACCCCTTGCCGAGCAGAAGCGTATCGTTGCAAAACTGGAAGAAATTCTGCCGTTGTGCGAAAGGTTGAGTTCTCCCATGATTTCCACGCTTACAAAAACAATTTCTTCAAATGATAATAAGAGCAATATCACAAGAGTCGAACAGTTACCCAAAAAGGAATACATAGTGCGTCAAGCCGCTCGTTCATTTGGCGAAACTTCTCCAAATGATACAGCTGACTTGATAAAATATTACATTGAGAGGAAAAACAATGACAAGAAAACATAAAGTCGAGATAGAGAAATTAGCGATGGAGATTGTGCAAAAATATAATATAACCGAAAATCCCGGAGCGAATCTTCAAGTAATTGCCAATGGAGAGGGTATAGAATTGCTTGCTTATCCCGACTGGGAAGATCATATTTGCGGAAGATTTTTATATGTTGAAGAAACGCCAACTATATTCTATAATGCTGATCACGGCAAAAATAGACAAGCTTTCACAATTGCACATGAATTAGGTCATTATTTTCTAAAACACCTTGACGATGCAGAACCCGAAGTAGTATGTCTTGAACGCGATTTCGAAGAAATGGATGATGTTTCAGACGAAAAAGCAGAAAGAGAAGCTGAAGCAAATTTCTTTGCAGCTTGCTTGCTCTTACCTTTTAATTTATTGCAGCCTGTTTTTGATAATTTTATGGAGAAAATTGGTAGCAGAAAGCCATTATATGTGGACAATCAATCATGTAATTTTTTAGACTACAAAAAATGCATATATACTATTCAGATCTATTTTCTTGCTTCAGAACTTGCGATTAGATATCGACTCATAAATCTCGGATGGATGGATTTTAATTTAGAATTCAGAAAAGAAAAACACGATTTTGTCAGCATAACAAAATATATACAAAAGCTATTTGCAGAGATTAGCAATACAAACTTCGATAATTAAACTAAAACAGCAATCAATCTCCCCAATTACGTGAAATGGATGGGGCGTGCGTTAGCATGTTGAAAGTTTCTCGACAGTATAACTCACCCCGTGGCAACGCCACGGGGTGAGTTTCTATTTGAGGAACATATGCAGAAGTTTTTCGTTTATTTTTTTGTATGGCTGGTAGCGCATGGGGAGGTCGATGAAGGTTTTTTTGTCAACGATGCTTTTTCTGTGTGAAAATGCTTCAAAGCCGACTTTGCCGTGATATGCGCCCATTCCGCTTTCACCGACTCCGCCGAATCCCATATGGGGTGTGGCAAGATGGATAACAACGTCGTTTATGCAACCGCCGCCAAAGGCACAGGCGGAAATTATCTTTTTTGATACTTTCTTATCCGATGCAAAAACATAAAGTGCAAGAGGCTTTTCGCCACGGTTCACAATATTGATTACCTCGTCTGTGGAATCATAGGTGAGAATCGGCATAATCGGCCCGAAAATCTCCTCTTTCATAACCGCATCGTCAAAGGTTACATTGTCCATAACCGTAGGCTCAATTTTGAGAGTATCACAGTCGGATTTTCCACCGTGAACAACCTTGTTTTTATCAATGAGTGATAAAATCCGGTCAAAATGCTTGCGATTAACAATTTTTCCGTAAGTATCGCTATCAAGTACGCCATTTCCGTATTGTGCATCAATTTCGCTTTTAACACATCTGATAAATTCGTCTTTAACTGATTTTTCGCAGAGAATATAGTCGGGAGCAACACAGGTTTGTCCGCAATTGAGATATTTTCCGAAAACAACTCTCTTTGCGGCAAGGCGGATATTTGCACTTTTGTCAATGATGCAGGGGCTCTTTCCGCCAAGCTCAAGAACTGCAGGTGTGAGATGCTTTGCGGCACGTGAGAGAACCTCGCTTCCAACACCTTTGCTACCGGTGAAGAAGATAAAGTCAAACTTTTCATCCAGCAGATGTGAGTTTTCCTCCCTTCCGCCTGTTATAACAGAAACATATTCGGGTGGAAAAGCTTCGGAGATAATTTCTTCTATAACTTTGCTTGTGGCAGGAGAATATGCACTTGGTTTTATAACTGCAGTATTTCCTGCGGCAAGTGCGTCAATGAGTGGAGTTATTGTGAGAAGAAACGGATAGTTCCAGGGACTCATAATGAGAACATTTCCGTAAGGTGACGGCTTTGTGAAGCTTCTTGATGCAAACTGGGGAAGGGGAGTTCTCACTCTCTTTTCCCGTGAGAACTTTTTTAAATGTCTTATCATATATGAAGCCTCATCAAGGGCAAGCCCTATCTCACACATATAGGATTCGAAGGCTGATTTTCCGAGATCGCTCTTTATTGCATTTCCGATTTTTCCCTCTTTTGAAGCTATTGCATTTTTTAGCTTTAAAAGAGCTTCTTTGCGAAACTTAATATCAAGAGTTTTTCCGCCTGCGAAAAACTCTCTCTGCTTTTTTACAATAAGTGATATGTCCTCTTTCTTCATACTGTCTCCTCCATAACGGAATAGTAAAATTGCCGGAGTTCATATTTGTCCATAAGCTTCGGAACAGGATAGAGGGGATTTGCTTCCTTGTCTGCAATTTCTGCAAGGATGGGAATATCTTCTTCCTTTATCCCCGAAAGCTTTTCGGGGATGTTCATTTCCCGGTTCATTTCCTTTATCTTTTCAATAAAAGCCTTTGCGGCTGTTTCCTTATCGGTTGAAGCATCACAAACACCAACTGCAACGGTAAGGCTATATAATTTATTATAAACCGAATCACCGTAAGCTTCAAGGGTATAGGGAAGAATTACCGAATTTGCAAGACCGTGAGGGATATTATACTTTCCGCCGAGAGAGTGGGCAACTGCGTGACAATAACCCACATAAGATTTTGAAAAGGCACGTCCTGCAAGAAATGCCGCTTCAAGCATATTTTTTCTGGCAACAAGGTTTTCACCGTTATTATAGGCATCCTTGATGTTCTCAAAAATAAGCCGTGTTGCACGTATTGCATCTGCCTTTGTGGATTTAACGGCAGAGCCTCCGATATATGCCTCAACTGCGTGAGTGAGGGCATCCATCCCTGTTGTGGCGGTAAGATGCTTTGGAAGACTTACCGTGTTTTTCGGGTCGTGGAGAACTGCATCGGGGATAAGGGGAAAATCGCTTATTGGGAACTTTTCTCCCGTTTCACTGTTTGTAACAACGGTTGTCACGGTAACCTCACTTCCTGTACCTGCAGTTGTGGGAACAGCGAGAACAAAAGGAGTTTTCTTGTGTATACTGAGGATTCCGCGCATCTTCTGTATTGTCTTTTTCGGCTTTGCAATACGTGCACCGACTGCTTTTGCGCAGTCAATGGAGCTTCCGCCACCAAAGCCGATAAGTCCCCGGCAGGAACTTTTTATATACATATCCCTCGCCGCTTCAACGGTAGAAATAGTCGGATTCGGCATAGTTTCATCAAAAACAACATATGCAATGTTTCTTTTTTCAAGTGCAGCTTTAAGCGGATTTATAAGTCCTGATTCGTGGATGAACTTATCGGTCACGATAAGAAGTCGGGTAAGACCTTTCTTTTGTATAAGCTCTGCGGCATCTTCCGGAGTTTCTGTGATTTCAGGAGAGGTATAGGGGAGTATGGGAATTGCGAGCTTAAAGATTTTCTGGTATGTCCTGCAATAAATTTTTCTCAATATATTCATTGTCCACCTCGTAAAAATAGGTATAATCTCATAATCGGATATTAAAAAACCGATGATAAGATTATAACAGTTTTGAGGTAGAAGGTCAAGAAAAATAATGAGTTGACATATAGGAGAATAGGCTATATAATAAATATATTATGAAAAATGATGTTAAAAGCCTGGTGGCGGCAAAAATCGGGGATTTCCGTTTGCCCCGATACAGAGAATTGCCGGATATGGGGCTGTATCTTGAACAAGTAACTAAATATATAAACGGAATTACTGCAGAGCTGGGTTGTATGCAAATAACCTCTGCCATGATAAGCAATTATGTAAAGCAAGGAGTAATCGCACCCCCGGCGAAAAAACAGTATTATCGTGTGCAGATAGCATATCTCATTTTTATAAGCATAGCAAAGCACGTTCTGCAGATAGAGAATATCAAAAAGATTCTCTCTTTTCAGGAAGAAACATATTCACCTGAAATGGCATATGATTATTTCTGCTCGGAATTTGAAAATATGCTTTTTGATATATGCGGAATAAAAGCTGCAGAGGGAAATATAGGCATAACGAATACAGGAACAAAGGATATTTTCAAAAGCGTTATAATTTCTGCCTGCCATATCATCTATGTAAGCAATTGCTTTGATTTTATAGACGAAATTCAGAACCGTGAAGACGAATAAGGTCTTCACGGTTCTTTGCTCTAATTGAGAAGTATAGGCTCAAGCTGTTGCCCTGAAAGGGCGGATTTGAGGGTTTCATTTATTTTTGTCATATCGGCAACAAGGGAATTTGTTTTTCCTTTTGCATCGTCCTGACCGTAGGGGACAAAGAAAATATTTTTTGTTGTTTTGAGTGTTGCAATGTTTTTTCCGTTTATCCCGAGACCGTCGTTGGTGGAGATTGCAATAATCAGAGGCCTTCCGTTTCTCATATGCGCTTTTGCCGCCATTGTAACAGAAGAGTCGCATATCCCGCAGGCAAGCTTTGCTGCAGTATTCCCTGTGCAGGGTGCAATGATCAGTGCATCAAGAAGCTTTTTCGGACCTATCGGCTCGGCATCGGAGATTGTGCTGATTATTTTTTTGTTACAAATGCTTTCGATTTTGTCTGTAAAGTCTTTTGCCTTTCCGAAGCGTGTGTCTGTTGAATAAGCGACCGAAGACATTATGGGAAGCACATTATATCCCTTTTCTACAAGCTTTTCCATTTCGGGAAGCACCTTTGAAAAGGTGCAGAAAGAGCCGCATATTGCAAAGCCTATTGTAAGAGATTCCACCGGTTAATCCCTCCATTCATCAAGAATATTATATATAGTATCGCGCATTGCCGCGGCGGCAGAAAGAGGAGAACACTTTCCGGGAAGTGACAGCGCCTGCACCGTGTGAAGCCCAAGTGCTCTTGCCGCATTGAAATCAACTCCGCCGGGCTTTGAGGCAAGGTCACATATAAATGCATCGCCTCTCACATGAGAAAGAGTTTTTTCGTCAAGGATGAGTGCCGGTACGGTGTTGAAAATAATATCGTATTTTGAAAGAGAGTCGATTATTTTTGAAGTTTCAATACTCTCATAGCCGTATGCCGATATCCAGGCAAGATCGCCGAATTTCCGCGCGGTGGCAGTAACGTATGCTCCTATACCGCGAAGGTATGAGGAAAGGAGTTTTCCGATGTGTCCAAAACCTATAACAAGACACTTTTTTCGGTTGAGGGTTGTATCAAGCTCACGCATTGCAACTTCAATTGCACCTTCAGCGGTGGGGATGGAATTGAGCACTGTGAAATCCTCGCGCTCGAGATAATCATAGAGTCTTATTCCGCTTCTTCCTGCTGTTGTGAAAAGGTCGTTGTTCACACGTCCGGCAATAACGGTTTGTCCGGGCGGAAAAAGAGAAAACAGTTCGTCTATGTGATAGGTATATGCCGATAAAGGCGCGTTCAGGCGATTTTTGTCCGAACAAACAGGCACAGGCAGAATGATGCAGTCAAACTTTTGCGTAAGTGTTGAAATATCTCCGATTTGAAGCACATATTCGGAAAGTGTGGCTTTGTCCAAAGCATATGCGCAGACTTTATGTCCGTCGTTTGCAAGAAGATTACAAAGCTTTGCCTGGCGGGCATCGCCGCCGACAACAGCAAGCTTCAGTTTTTCTGTCATAATATAACCGTCCTTTCGGGAAATTCTCTTTCTGATACAGTATATTCATTCCCGAAAATAATGTGAGACGGCAAGGCTCAATCTGAGTCTTGCCGTCTCTGTAATATCTTTATTATGCAGGGAAGAGTTCGAGAAGAACAACTGCATTGTTTGCCATTTCTAAATTGAAAATTGTGTTGTCGGGAGATACCGTTCCGCATTCTTCTGCCTTCAGTGTTCCTGCTTCACGTATAATTGCCTGAACATCTTCGGGTGCATCCTGAGGCTCACCAAGCTCGAGAAACTTTGTATAACAGTTAGCGTGGTTTTTATCGATAACATACTTGACAATTTTATATTCTCTGTCAATGCCGCTCAGATCAATCTCAAATTCCTTTGTCGGGCGGGGGAGAGCAAAGCCATCGTCACCGTAGCACATAAGGATTGACATATGTCCGTCAGCCTTATGGCGTGAGGGCATAACGGAAACATATTCATCCTCAAGCTCCGGGTAGTAATAGAGTTTTTCATCGCCAAGCTTGTTTGCAAGGACATATGCGTTGAAAATAGGCTTCGGATAGAAGCTCTTTGAGAAGAAGTTACGGTTTCCGAGAAGGTCACCCTTAAGGTCGTGCTGACCCGAGAGACAGATCATCATCTGTTCATACGGAAGATTTAACTCGTCAAAGAGTGTGAGCATTCTGACAAAATATGCAGCATACTGCTCGTTTTCGCGGAATGCCATTTCGGGAATTCTGCTCTTGTCGAGATATCCTTCGGTAATTGCACCCCATTCATCGCAGATAAGCGGAAGATGACCGAATCCGCACATCTTCGCAACCTTTGCAACAGTCATTGTGTCAAACATTGCACCGCGTGAATCGATTGGCTTTCTCTTATCCTCAATAAGCTCGGGAAATGTTCCGTAGGAGTGGAATGAGATAAAGTCAAGTCTTGTTCCGGTCTTCTTGATGTGATTGAGAAAATCCTCAAGAAACTCAAAATTTTTCGGAGATTCTGCAAGCGCAGGACCGCCGAAGCAAAGCTTTTCGCTTGCGGCAGTAACGCCTTTTACAAATGCATCGTAAAGCTTGCAGTATTCTGCTGCACGTGCGTGGTTGTCTGCTGCTTTATCGTGGAAGAAGTGATACCAATCAGGCTCGTTGTAACAGTGAATGCGCCATTTTGAAACAACATCTTCGCCATATCGGTCAATAAGGTGCTTTGTATAAACGTAGCAAATTTCTTCCCATTTTGCATAGTCATACGGATATGAACGTGCAAAGGTTGCACCTTTGTAGCGCGGCTTGATGAGCTCGGGGTCTTTATCTGCGGCAAGCCAGGTCGGGATAAAACCGTATGCAATAAAAAGGTCATATCCCTTTGAAACGAGATAATCTATTCTCTTGTCATTGAGAGAAAAGTCATATTTGATTTCTCCGTCGTCGCCAAGTGTCACGCTTTCTTCAAACATCGAGTAGATACGGATAGTTTTTGCTGCTCCGTCTTCTGCGATTTTATCGAGATACTGCTTTCCCCAATCATCCTCAATGGCGTTTGTGGGATGGAATACAATGTGTCCCCAGAAATTCTTTAAATCTTTTTCTTTTTTATCGCAACAAATTCTTATCATAAATAGATAACTCCTCTGTCAGTTTTAGTTCTTTCTGAATTTCAGAAGTGAAACAGAATAATCCGAAAGTTGCATGTCAAGTGAGAAATCAGTGCCGACAAATTCCTCGTCCTCATACCAGGGTTTAAGGACAGATGCCTGATTGATAGACTCAAGCGCAGCCTGTGAGTAAGAGTCGGGTCTGCCGAGCTCTTTCCAGGCGGTGTAAGAATTGCAGTTTTCCTTATCAAGGCGATAGTGGGAAACCGTATATTCACCCTCCGGAAGCTTAACTGCAAGGCGTGTGTTGAGTGTTCCGTTCGGCTTTAAGAGATTTTTGGAATAGTTAAATATTGCAATTGCAACATCACCGTTTTCACAGAGAGTCGGAATAACTCCGATTTTATCATCCGCATTGTTTTCAAGAATTGTCTCACCTAACATCGCGGAAAGTGCATATGCATTATAGATGGGAGTTTTGAAACCGCTTCGAGTTGCGAAGGTGCGTGTTCCAACGAAATCTCCCGGTAAATTGTGCTGACCGGAAAGGCATATCATAAGCGCGGAAAGTGAAACATCTTTTCTGATGATATCCTCGATAAACGCAAAGTAGTGGGCAGAGAAAACTTCACTGTTGCGATATTCAACAAACGGATATTTTGCAGTGCCTACAAATCCGCCGCCGGAGATTTCCCATTCATCCGAAATTATTTCGATGTCGGGAAAACCGCAATCTGCGGCAAGCTTTTTGTAGTTAATCAGCATATCGGTGCAGAAGGTATGGTCAAGCGTGTTTTTCTTTATGCTGTCGTGCAAATCCCCGTAAGTATGAACAGAATAAAAGTCAAACGCGGTTCCGGTTTTACCGTTTGCGTGGTTCTTTCCGCTTTTGACGTGAGTAAGAAACTTTTTGATGAACATCGCATCAACAAGAGGCCCATACTCGTCTGTGCGCGGTGCATCGGAAAGAAAAGCAAAGGCTGCAGAGGGGCCGCCAACGCGGATTTTTTCTGAAACGCCTTTGATTCCTTCGGCAAAGAAATCGTAAAGTTTTATGTATTCGGTTGTAACCTTTTCCCATTCTCTGCAATCGCTCATCCAAAATGCATAGAGATTTGGCTCGTTCCAGCAGTGGAAATACCAGCTTGAAACAAGCTCCTCACCGTAGCGTTCGATGAGATGCTCTACATACTTTGCGCAGACCTCCTGCCAGAGGCGATAATCGGAGGGGACAGAGGTGAAAAGATGCTTGTTTTTATATCTTGCAAGCTCGGAAATCAGCGTTTTGTCTTTGGCAATTGCACGCGGCAAGAAATTCATACAAATGAGAAGCTTAAAGCCTTTTGATACCATATAATCAATTCTCTTGTCGGTATCGGAGAAATCATATAAAAGCTCGCCGTTTTCACCTTCGTACACAATATCCTCAAGCATTGCGTAAATTCTGACCATTTTTGCCGCTCTGTCTGCGGCGACAGAATCGAGAATTCTTTGTCCCCAAACATCCTCAATGGCATCTGTTGGATGAAAATGGATGTGGTTCCAGAAATTATTCACCTTTTTTACAGGCTTTTGAGCATCGACAAAAACTTTCTTCATAATCAAGTACATCTCCTTAACTATTTTGTTGCATCAAGTATTCCTTTTAAATATCCAATTGCAAAATATCTTCCGATTGCATCGTAACCCTGATTTTTCATATCCTCACCGACCATTGTGGGAACGTGGTCAACGCGGATAGGAACGTCAACTCCGCATTTTCTGTATATCTTCATAACCTCTGCCATATCAATCTCACCGTTATCGTGATATGTTTCGCGGTAAGCGTTGATATTGCCGCGTGTATTGCGGAAGTGAACGAACATAATCTTGTCCTTAAAACGCGGAATAACATCTTCAAGCTTTTCGCCCATAATGTGATAGGTCGCCTGGCACATTGTTATTCCGAGATTCGGGCTTTTGACAATTCCGTTTATTGCGCGGTCAATGTTATCTGCACTTGTCATAATTCTTTCAACGCCGCCGAGATCTCTTGGCGGATCATCGGGATGAAGCGCAAGATTAATATTGTGCTTTTCTGCATAGGGGAGAACAGCTTTGATAAAATATTCATAGTTTGACCAAAGCTCATCCTTTGTTATTTTCGCCTCGACAGGAGTGAAATCATTGATATCAAATCCTGTAACGCGAGCACCACCGCGCTCCTCTATATCATTTTTTGTGCGGAACCATCCGATGTGCGCCATAAAATTGAAGCATATGCAGCGGATATCAAGCGCATCCATAATCGGGAACATCTTGATAGCTTTCTCAATGCATTCGTCGCGCTTTTCATCGCCTGCTTTGATGTGATCGTGAAGCTCGTTCGGCATCGGCTCGATAATAACGGGCTTCAAGCCGTAGTCCATAAAGCCGTCATAAACAGTTTGCCAGTGTGATTTATCGGTAAGGTCAAAATCACCGGTTTCGGGAAGACGAATAACGCCGTGAGAAACTCCGCTCTGCTTTGCAATATCCCAGGTGGCATCCTTGGGATATCTGAAATAATCTGTAAGTAACATAAGCTTTACACCCCGCTGAGCGTGAGGAAGCCGCCATCAACGGGAACAGTAACGCCCGTAACGAAGGAGGATGCCTCTTCATCAAGAAGCCAACGAACGCATCCGCAGATATCGTGAGCCTTGCCGAAACGTTTTGTCGGCGTGTGGTTGATAACCTGCTGACCGCGCGGTGTAAGTCCGTCTTCCGGAGTGCCGAGATACTGCTTGCTTCTCTCGTTTGCAATAAATCCCGGGGCAATTGCGTTTATACGGATGTTTGCAGGTGCAAAGTATGCCGCGAAGGACTGCGTCATATTCACAACTGCAGCCTTGCTCATTGCATATGCAAAGCAACGTGTGAGAGGGCAGTAGCTGTTCATTGAAGCAAAGTTTATGATGCTTCCGCCACCGTCACGTGCCATACGCTTTGCAAAAGCACGGATGGGGAGTACCGAGCCCATTGTGTTTATTTTGATAACGTTTTCAAAGCAATCCATATCAATGTCATAAAAACCACGGATGCCATCGGGGAGTGTGCCGTCAATTTCTCTTTCGTCAAATTGTGTGATGGAGGGCATTGCGGCATTCTGATTTCCACCTGCGCCATTTACGAGAAAATCACATTTTCCGTAAGTTTCATAAACTTTGTCGGCAAGCTCTTCCACTTTTTCCGAATTGCAAACATCGCAGGCAAATATAAAACATTCGCCACCGATTTCTTTTATTGCAGCTTCCGTCTTTTCAAGCTTTTCTGCAGTACGTCCCACAAGAGCAAGCTTGACTCCGTTCTTTGCAAGGTCGATTGCAACCTCGGAGCATATCGTGCCGCCTGCACCTGTTATCACGGCAACTTTGCCTTTTAAATTTTCATTCATTGGTATATTCTCCTCTCAAATTAGACGTTGTTACATTGCAACACAGCGTTTTCAAATGCTCTTATAAGCTCATCCTTTGAAACATCTGCACTGAAGTATCTTCTTCCGGACACAGTAATCGAAACGCTCGTTGTGGAAATTTCGCATTCCGAAGTGACGCCTCCAAGGTCTTTTTCGTATGTCACGGACCTTGCAGAAAGGGGGAGGCTTAAAACACCGTCACCTTTTGTGTGCCAGCATACAACATGGGTTTTGCCCTTTCTCTCAAAGTGATATGCCGTGATATCTTTCTCGGAGGTCTCAATACGGTAATAGGGACATAATTCGTATTCCTTTTCCTCGTTCACAAGAAGAATATACTCGGTTGAAGCATCTTTGAGCATTTCCTTCTCTTCTTCCGTGAGAAGTTTTTTTGCACGAACATCCTCCCAACGGTAAAGAACCTCGAAGATGTCCTCTGCTCTCGGATTTGTCTTGTGAGCCTCTGTGATTACCTGCATGGTAACGGGACAATCCCAGGAAGCGGCTTTGCTTGTTCCATATTCATACATATCAGGTTGAATATCATCCGAGAAACGCCACCAACCGAAATTGAGACGTGTGAAATCATTTGCCATTCTCGGAGCTTCCTCCAATGGATGTTCTGCTATCTTTTCTTTGAAAATTTCGGCAGGGAAAGCATCAAAAGCATTTCCGCCGCTTAACATATGCCAGCTGAAATGTGCCTTTGCCGCAGCTTCACAGAAAAGCGGAGCTTTTTTGAGTTTTCTGTATATGCGATACTGTGCATATGGAACATTTATTTCAAAGGGCGGATTTACGCCTTCCGAACCATCGAAATATAAAAATTCAAAGCCTGCATCATATATGGGGGCATACTTCTCTGCAAGTTCATCCTGGAGAGTTGTGCGCTGATCCACATAAACACTTGTGGCAGAAAATTCACTTATGTCAAGAATGCCTCCGATTGTGCCGATGCTATGGGAAAGTACATTTGTATCAAAGTGTCCTCTCTTGCAACCTTTAAAGGCGTATGGCCATTCGGTGGTATAGCTTTCATAGCCTATAAGCTCTCCGCCGAATTTGAGAACACGACAATCGGGGTGCATAACGGCACCTTCGGGATTTTGCTCCACATACACAATATCGTCGTCTCTTTCAAGGGGACGTGCAAGTGTGAAATAGCGTGTGAGATTGAGTCTGTGGTCGGCAACGGGAGTCACATAGCAGGAACCGATTCCGATGTGTGAATGGAGAAGGTGAAAGCCGGGCGTGATTCCTGCATCCTTTATTTTCTGAAGCATTTTCTTCACGTCTTCAAGCCCACCCGGGAAATTTTCGTCAAGTTCAAAATCACCTATGGTGTGATATCCGTCAAAAGAGCTGCCTTTTATAAAAGATGTGTAGTATATGAGCATCATACGCATTCCGCATTTTTTTGCATATGAAATGTGCTCGTCAACATTTTGAGGAGAGATAAACGGAACCCAGTATATTGATGAATTCAATTTGTCTGAGCGACGGCTTTCAACTCCCAAAGGAAGATCAAAGTCGTGCTCGATTCTGTCGATGCAATCAAGAAGTTTCTTAGGTGATGATACAATAAGTGCAGCACCTGAATTTTTCAGCTTGATTTCCTGAACAGAATCTGCAGACATAATGCTAAAATCTTTTCTTTTCTCTGCATCAATTCTTGTGAATGGGGATGTTGCAAGCACATTTATGGCAACATCGTCATCCCACATAACATTAAGCCACTCACCGAAACGCTCTCTTTTCTTTATGGGGAGCTGTAAAAGACGAAACTCCGAAATGGGAGGAGGTGACATTGCAAGACCACCGAAATCTTCCGGTTTGACGATGAAATCAGAGAGGGAAAAGGCAATGTAGTCATCTGTCTCGGATATTTCAACAACAGCTTCAAAGGTTATAAGCTCAAAACCGACTATGAGCCTATTTCCGTCTCTTCTGACTCTGTTTGCCTGAAAAGTTGTTCTTTTGTTGGGATGAGCAAGCTTGATTTCGTTGTTGTATGGTCGGGGTTCAGTCAATGAGAAGAGCGAAATTCTCTCACTATCATCAAGACATTCGATGCCTGTGGCACTATGCACAAGACTGACTGCCTTACATTCATCATTTAATTTCAAAACAAAGTGCTTATTTCTTAATTCAATCATAAAAAACACTCCTCAAAATGAAATTTCTTTATGATACAGATTAAAGCGCTGTCTGTGTGTCGTTGGGGTCACCGTTGATTGCAAGGTCATACTCCTTTGACCAGTCAAGGTCACGGTACTGCTCACCACGGGGGTCGGTTTTTATCCAGTCCATAAGCATATCGAGCATTTCAACAGTCCAGGTATTTCTGTCAATCTGAGCTGTTGTGAATCTGTTCTGTGAAATCATTTCAAAGCCGAAATCGTCCTTGACGTGTGTCTTTGCCGCACCTTCGACAACATCTGCAACAAGATGGCTCGGAATAAAGAGAACACCGCCGCCTGCACCGAATACAACGTCGCCGGGGAGACAGACTGCACCGCCGAAGTTTGTGACAGAGTTAAAGCTCTTCATAACAAACTCACGGATAGGAGTGGGGTCAATTCCGCGGTAATATACCTGAACATCGGGCACCTGCTTCATCTGCTCAACATCACGGATTCCTCCCCAGACAACTGCACCGCCTGTTTTTGTTCGTGTGCGGATTGCCGTAGTGAGGTTTCCTCCGAGGAAAGTTCCTTTGTAAATCTTGTCGTACATATCCACCACAACAACGTCACGCTCAACAAGAGTGTCAATAACCCATTGATTGTAGTTTCCGTTTCTGCCCTCGGCGGCACCACGGGCAAACATAACCTCGTGGAGATCGGGGCGTGTGGGACAGTAACTACAGGTAACTGCTCGTCCGATAAGCTTTCTTCCGTCGTCGTGAAGAACGTGGAGGGGATTTTCTCCACCGCCCACAAACTGATTCTCGTAACCGAGAACATATATGGGTTTCCACACTTCCTCAAGTGTCATCTTTTGCAAAGCATCGAGGTGCTTATCTGCAACCTTCGGTCGTCCGTCGGGAAATCTCTCGCCCTTCCAAAGCGGAGTTAATTCAATAATTTCATCTCTATCGTTAAAATGCATTTTGTTTTCCTCCCAAAACTCTTTTTGCGTTTTTGTAACATATTCTCATAACGGTATCCGAAAGAAGCTCAAAGTCTTCCGGTAACCTGCCTTTATTTACCATATCCGAAACCCACTCGCAAACAACACGCCTGAAATAGTCATGACGGACAAAGGAAAGAAGACTTCTTGAGTCGGTTGTCATACCGACGAAGGTTGAAAGAACGCTGTGGGTCGCAAAGGTTGAAAGCATATTGTAAATTCCTTCGTAATGGTCGCACCACCACCAGGCAGGTCCCTGGCTTATGAGTGCTTCACAACCGTCTTTTGAATATGAACCCGAAAGCGTTGCAAATACTGCATTGTCCGAAGGGTTGAGAGTGAAGAGAAGAATGTTCGGAAGTCCGAAGTCTCCTTTTTCCACCGTATCCAGAAGTGCGACAACGGATGCAACATTAGCGGTGCTGCCTATTGCGGCATAACCACCGGCGGCCCCTGCAAGGGTGCAAAGTCTTGTGCTTGTTGTGCGTTGTGCACCTATGTGAAGCTGAAGGGTAAATCCATGCTTTGCATAGAGAGACATAAGCTCTTTCAGTATGTATGAACGGAGGAAAAGCTTGTCCTCATCGGAAATCTCTCCATTAAGAAGTGAGAGAAAACGCTCACCGTTTTTTCCATCATCGCAGATAAAAGAAAAAACGTTGTCCAGGGCGTGATCGGTAAAAAGTGTTCCTGTGTTTTTAAAATCAGACAGTCTTTTATCTATTGCACCGAGGTAATCGGACAGAGTGGCAATTTCTCGGTTTGTAAGCTGTACAAGCTTTGAGATAAGCTCCTCTCCGGGTGAAAGAAGGTCATCACCGCGAAGTGAGGGACATAGTCCCGAGTTTTTATCAAACGGAGAAATATCGTCCGTGAGACCTGCACAAGGCGCACTGTATTCGATGTTGAACTTTCCGAGAATGTCTTTTGCACTCATAGACTTCAGCTTTTCATTGAGCTCATCCCATACAGCTTTTGAATCACGAAAGGGAAGAAGCTCAAAGTTAAAGACGGACGACAACTCCATTGCCGACCAGTCGAAAAGGGGATTCCCGATAAGTCGGGGAAGTGATTTATACCAGACTTCAAACTTTTCAAAATCACTTGCATCGCCGGTGATATACTTTTCGGGAACTCCGAGAATTCGCATTGCACGGTGCTTGTATGGGTCGGATATAACCCAAAGTCTTGCAATGTTTTCGTAAATACGGTTTTCTGCAATGTCGGAGACTGCAAGGTGATTGTGATAGTCGATTATGGGAAGTGCCTTTGCACATTCGTTATAAAGTTTTTTTGAAAGATTTGAGGTGAGAAGAAAATCGGGTTTCATAGACTACCTCCGTTCTGAAAATTTATATTGCGATTATTTGACTTTAATTTTATTATATTGTATAATTTCCGCATAGTAAATTCGTGATGTTTACAAAAAAGTTCGGTTTTTTTACATTTGTGAGGTGCTTTGTATGAAGTCTGTTGAATTGCCGATTGAAGCAATGCTTCCGAGAATCCTTTGGGCGAGAGAATTTGAGCTTTGTGAGACCACAGAAAAAATAAGGGGCAGAACATCATATTCCTATGAAGTCGGCTTCTATCTCGGAGGAAACGGGAAGCTTTGTGTAAATGGAAAAGAATATGAAATAAACTACGGAGATATCCGTTTAAACCGTCCGGGAACTCACCTTGACAGCACGCCATCCTATAAATGCTACACTATAAATTTTGATTTCGGGGAGAACAGCACAATATACAGCAATCAGATTCTTGATAATATCCCCGAATATTTTTCCACAACGGGAGAGCTTGCAAAGCAGTTTGAAACTGTTATAAAGAGTTTTGCATCAAACGAAGTTCATTCAAAGCTTCGGGCAAATGCGGCACTTATGCAGATTATCTACACGGCGTTTGATACCTTTTATTCAAAAAAGAAATACTGTGATGCGGTCAGGCGTTGTATCGCTCATATTGAGGAGAACTATAGAGATAAGGTGACTCTTGAAAAGCTCGGTGAGTTTTCGGGATATTCCGATTTGCATACAATGCGCCTTTTTAAGCGTGATACGGGAAGAACGCCCCACGAATGGCTCACGGAAATCCGAGTGAACAGGGCAAAGGAGCTTCTTTCCGACAGCAGTAAAAATATAGAGGAAATAGCCTCTGCCTGCGGTTTCAATTCCGAATCACACTTCAAAATCCTTTTTAAAAAAATAACGGGAATGACCCCCGGAGTATATCGCAAAAATGCACGACTTATGTAAAAGGAAAAAGCAATGGCAGAATTGATACCATTGCTTTTTTGTTGTGTTTGATACATCGTTACAACGCAAAATATATCAAGTATGTTATGAGCTAATGATAAATTGCTAATTGCAATGTGATAATAATTCGGCAAAAAAGTTTAGATGTACACCTATAGCTTTGTATGTATACATTTAAAAGAAGAGTGATTTGCTTTAATCAAATCGTTCGAATTTAGAATCATTCAAATATAAACATCCATCAAAAAAATGATAGTTGAATGTTTTAGTTTTACCGTTCTCGATGTGCAGTATTAATTTATCTTTCGTTGCAATGTATTTTTCAAATACAACTAATTTAAATGTGTCTGTGTCGATATCTGAAATTACTACTCCGCCGCAATACACATCATCTTTATATTGAAAACTCAAAAGTGCTTCGCTGTTGCTCCATTGACCTATGAATAAATCTTCATATTGATTTAGAGTTTCCTCATTTTGGGTATTCTTGATTATCAATTGGTAGTCTTCATCAAAATCGACATTAAAGGAATAATCTTCGCTTTCAACAGCAAATTTTTCTCCGACTTTTATTTTTGGAGAACTTATTTCATCGCTCGCAACTATGTGTCCCTCTGAATCTTTCAATTGCCAAAGAATATCTATTTCTCGAACTTCATTATTGCCTTCGACATCATCTGTCTTTTCTCCTTTAAATTTCAAATATAAATTATCGTCTCTAATTTCATATGTAATATCCGTAATTTTATATGCACTTTCAAAATCTCCTGAATAATCATATGAAGAACAAAAAAGTGGAGTTTTTGGAAGATCAATTTCAAAATTATTCTCCTTTATGGTGGTTATAATACCATTAACAATCCCGAATGCTATAAGACCAATAATACATAGCATAAAACAAAGAGGAATCGACAAAAAAATTTTTTTAAAAAAACTTTTTGTATTGATTTTAACTTTGCTTGATTTCCTTTCAGTTTCCTTTTTAGACATCCTCTCGGCTGTTGGAATTTCCTCGAAAACAGGTAAATTTGTCGTCTCCGGTTCTTTTTTGCAGTTTGGACAAATGTCGCATTCTTCCGGGATTTGTGTGTTGCATTTGGGACATGATTTCATTTTTGATTACTCCTTTCAGTTTATAATTTAGATGAGATTCTGTTGCCACACAACAAAAAAGTGCGCAGCCGAAGCTACGCACTAAAAATGCACAGCCTCAAATGTTGCGACACATCTTTCGTTCCACAAGGGTGCGAAAATAGAGGGATGCATTTTTCTAAAAGTAAAAATGCCCCTTGTGGATAAAAAATATTCAGATGTGTCGCAAGTATAGTTTACCATATCAGTATAATTTCGTCAACATAAAACAAAACAGTCAGAAGGGAATCTACTTTGATAAAAGTGTATTGAGTAATCAACTATTTAAACATAACAAAAAGCTATCTCGCTTTTATGCAAGATAGCTTTTTGGCACTTATTCCGAAATTTCTCTCGGGCACATCACGAAAAACACTTTGTCGTCTTTTGTTTCAACTATGGTTTCTTCGGCTTCCGTACAGATGTTCCAGCGAGGGTCTGCATTCTCGGAAAGCTTCTTTGCAAATGCATCCGGGTTTTCAGATACCTTGAAAACATAACCGATAAAGGGAATAGAGCTGATGTTCGGCGCAAACATCACAGCTTCGTCAAAGCCTGTGATTTCGGCTTTGAAGCCTGCAAGACTTCCTGCCTCCACAGGGGCGGTGCTCCCCATAAACTTGATTGCATCGTTTTTGATTGCGGCATCTGCTATTTCCTGAATACTGCCACCGGAATTTTCAAGAAAAACATTCCGCATGGTTTCTCCGAGTGTGCCGGAGGCGACCTGGTTGTTGTCATTGGGAGTCATAGGTGTACCCTGGTTTTCCGAACTCGGATTTTGCGGCATTTCTTCCTTCTTATTGCCGCAGGCGGTAAAGGAAAGTAAAAGAATAAATGCCAAAAGAATTAAAATTGATTTTTTCATAAACGAAACCTCCTCTCATATCATATAATTTAGCAAAAAATATGAAAAATATACATTCTCCGAATATGGTAAAGGGGAAAAGATAAGAAAATGTTTTAACAAATCGGACAAAGACATCATAGGATAAGCTGTAAGGGGATAACCCTTGCAAATAAAGTAAGGAGACACGGTGGCTGTATGGAAAAACATTATATGATTAACCCGTCACTCGATGTCGAAAACGATGAGCGCTATGAAGATACGCTTCGGTGCGGTGATATGGTTGTAGCAATGGCATATGTTCCCATGCAAAGCTGGAACAATGTCTACGACCCCTGCGAAGCACTTTCACGCGGAACACAGTTTTCTGACCTTGATAAACCTTTTTATGGGGAGGATGTGTGGAAATGCAATCTGTAATGAATCAACAAAACAGACCGATACAGAGACAGAATACAAAAGCACAGCTTCTCCGCAAAATCCGTGAATACGATTTTGCAATAGTTGAGACTGTCCTTTTCCTCGATACACATCCGAACAATCATAAAGCTTTGAATTATTATCACAAGCTTAAAGTCGAAAGAGAAAAAGTGGTTTCGGAGTTTGAAAAGAGTTTCGGACCTATAACAATGTATGGCAATGAGAACAAAAACAAATGGGACTGGATAAGCAGTCCGTGGCCGTGGGAGGGTGAGTGTTAGTATGTGGATTTATGAAAAGAAACTTCAGTATCCTGTAAAAATTAAAAATCCGAACCCCGCCGCCGCAAAGATTATCATCACACAGCTCGGTGGTCCCGATGGCGAACTCAATGCCGCTATGAGATATCTTAACCAACGCTATTCAATGCCCCTTGACGTGGCAAAGGGTTCGCTTACCGATATAGGTACGGAAGAACTTGCTCATCTTGAGATGATTGGTGCGATTGTGTATCAGCTTACGAGAAATCTCACCATAGACGAGATAAAAAAGGCAGGCTTTGATGCTTACTTTGTGGATCATACCACGGGCGTATATCCTCAGGCGGCGGCAGGCTTTCCGCAGACATCGGCAAACCTCCAGGTAAAAGGCGACCCGATAACAGATCTTATGGAAGACCTTGCAGCAGAGCAGAAGGCGAGAACGACTTATGATAACATTCTCCGCCTTATGGATGACCCGGATGTGTGCGACCCGATAAAGTTCCTTCGTGAACGTGAAATAGTCCACTTCCAACGTTTCGGTGAAACCCTCCGCCATGTAACAGATAACCTCAATTCCAAAAACTTCTACGCCTTCAACCCTGCATTTGATAAAAGAAAACCATCCTGCGGCATGAAAAAGAATATGCGATAAATTTTACTGAAAAAGAGCCTGGTTGTCAGGCTCTTTTTGCTACAAATATACAGGAAAAGAAACTTGCAATCCGAGGAGAAAATGGTATAATTATTGTGTCGGGGACGATGCGCTCCGAGGATATCGCAAAATTGTAAAGGAGTTTCTTATGATTAAAGTTTGTTTTAAGGGGTTAAACGCCCTTCAGGAAAAGGCAATGGCAGAGCTTGCTCCCATTCTCGGAGTTGAGTTCTGTGAAGACGGATATGAATTTTCATTTGAGCAATGCTCCGATGGCCTTGCCATAAAGTGGGACGGAAAGTGTGGTAGTGTGACTTATTCGGAGCTGCACCACGTTTCACGCTGTGCAGGACTTATTGCAGAAAAGCTCAAAATCTCCGATGCACCCTTTGAAATATCGGAGAAGCCTTGCTATAAAGTGTTGGGATTTATGCTTGACTGTTCAAGAAACGCTGTGGTAACCTTTGATACATTCAAAGATATAACCTGCAGACTGGCTCTTATGGGATATTCAATGATTCAGCTTTATACAGAGGATACATATGAGCTTAAGGAGTATCCGTATTTCGGATATATGCGTCCGAGTCTGTCCTGCGAAGAGATTAAGGCGATGGATGAATATACAAAAATGTTTGGCATTGAGCTCACACCCTGTATACAGACTCTTGCACATCTTGCGACATTCCTTCGTTGGGAGGCAAGCGGAAAGCTTAAGGACACAGACGCAATCCTTCTTGTTGACAGTCCCGAAACTTATGAATTTATTGAGTGTCAGTTCAAAACTCTGGCAGAAATATTTACAAGCAGAAGAGTAAACATCGGTCTTGACGAAGCCCACGCTCTGGGACTCGGAAGATATCTTGACACAAAAGGCTATAAACCCCGTATTGAGCTTATGCTTGAACATTGCAAAAAAGTGTTTGAGATTGCCGAAAAATACGGTTTCAGTCCGATGATGTGGAGCGATATGTTCTTCAGAGTAACCTCTCCCACAGACGAGTATTATCACATAGATAAGCCTATGGATGAAGAACTTATAAAGCAGTTCCCCGATAATGTTGGGCTTATATACTGGGATTATTATAACTACGATGAAGAACTGGTTGACGGAATGTTCAAACTCCATAAGGATGTAACCGACAATGTTGTTTTTGCTCCCGGTGCATGGAAGTGGAGTGGATTCTCACCAAACAACCGTTATTCGGAGAAAACTTGCTATGTGCAGCATAAATGCTGTCGGAAGCATGGCGTTACAGATGTAATCGTAACAGCCTGGGGCGATAACGGAAACCTCGCATCAAACTATTCAATGATGCCTGCCGTTCAGCTTTGGGCAGAAATGTGCTACCGCAACGATGCAAGTGAGATAAAGTCACGTTTTGAAACTTGTATGACGGCTGATTACGATGAGTTCTATAATCTCGATATGCCGGGAATGCTTGAAAAGAATTCCGACCCCACCGAGGGACAGTTTAATCCGGAGCTTTATCTGTTGTATCAGGATGTACTTATGGGATTGTTCGATAAGCACGTTGAAGACAGCTACAAAGACCATTTCAAAGAATGGGCAGATAAGTTTGATTCTTATGTGAAGAACAATTCAAAGTGGGCGTATTTGTTTGAGCTTCAGCGTGACCTGTGCAAGGTGCTTGAGCTTAAATGTGATGTGGGCATCAGGCTTTATGATGCATATCAGAAGAAGGATAAAGAAAGCCTCTCTGAAATTGCCAATGTCACTTTGCCTGAGATTATAAAGCGTATGCGCACATTCTGCGATTCCGTAACAAAGCAATGGAACTGTGAAAATCGCATCATAGGTCTTGACAGCCTGGATTTAAAACTCGGCGGAGTTTTAAGACGGCTTGAGGTTTCTCTTGTGCGTTTGCAGGATTACCTTGCAGGTAAGGTTGAAAATCTTGATGAACTGGAGCAGGAGAGACTGCTGTTTAAGAAATGCACAATTCCGGGAAGCCTTGTCACAAGCCTTAATATATGGACTCAGAACGTGACGGCGAATGTATTGAGCTGATTTGATTTTCCTATAATAGTATAACAAACCGTGTATTTTGCCATTGTCGGCAAAATACACGGTTGTTTCTTTACTTTCTGCTCTTGAAATCTTTTTTCAGCTTGTCTGACCAGTTGGCGGCAATCGGACTTCCGCATCTCATACTGCACACTACGTCGGAAACATTGTCATAAAGACAAGCAGTACCTTGTGCATCGGCGTGATAATTTACTGCACGGTCTTCTTTGATGCCGAAGGTCTTTGCTGTTTCAACGGCATCAATATTTGCCGCAACGAATATGAATTCCCAACCGTATTTCTCTGTCTGGCGGTTGATCATCTCTTTGACTGTCTTGCTGTCATAATGATGGCTTGCGTTTTCCATTCCGTCTGTGGTTATAACGAACATCGTATGCTCGGGAACATCTTCAGGTCTTGCGTATTTGTGGATGTTTCCGATGTGCTTGATTGCACCGCCTATGGCATCAAGAAGTGCTGTGCATCCGCCTACGTCATAGTCCTTGCTTGTCATAGGTTTTACGTTTTCAAGAGTAACTCTGTCGTGGATAACTTCGCTTTCGCTCGCAAAAAGAACGGTTGAAACGTAGCATTTTCCGTCTAACTTCTTCTGCTTTTCAAGCATCGCATTGAAACCGCCGATGGTGTCGGATTCAAGACCTGACATAGAGCCGCTTCTGTCAAGGATAAATACCAATTCAGTTGTGTTGTTTTTCATAATTTAAAACCTCTCTTTCATTTTGTGTCTTAATTCTAACACATATGAAGAGAGGTCAGGTCGCTTTGTAAGCGACAAATTATGCACCAAGTAAATTCTGGTCAAATGCGAAAAGAGCTTCGTTTATTTCAAAGATGTTGTAGTTGTTATTTGAGATAAAGTATTCGATAATCAGGTCAAATTTACTGCTGTGAGAAAGGGCAAAGCCTGCTTTCATAAGCATATCCTTTGTCTCGTCAAGGGGAAGCTCGAGTGCAATGGCAAATGCAATGGCGGTTGATTTGCTGGGCTTGTAGTGCTTGTCGCTACGGATCTTTGAAAACAGCTTGCGGTCAATGTTTGCCTTCTTGTAGCACTCGCTGTCCTTCATTCCTTTTTCATCTATTTTTCGGAGAAGCATCTCGGAAAAGCTTTCGTCAATCTGCTCCAGTACATCTTCGATTGATGCATTGAAACTGCTTTTCATTAAGGGTGCTTTTGTGACCATAGTAGCCATTGGGGCACACTCTCTGTCTTCATTAATGGACATACGTCTCCGTGTTTCGGGATATCGCTTGGTGTATATATCCACATAGTTGTCGTCTATGTATTCCTGAATATCAGAGAAGAGCTTGCCGCTTATCCTATAAGCATCTTTGTCGAAGATAACGATATATACCATCATATCGCTGTCTTTGAGAAATTCGCAGATTGTGTTTGTTGCAACCTTCAATGCCTCGGCTTTCGGATAACCGTATATTCCGGAAGATATAAGAGGAAATGCAACGGATTCGCAGTTGTTTTCCTTTGCGAGAAGAAGAGAGTTACGGTAGCAGGATTTGAGAAGAGCCTCTTCGTTGTGTTTTCCGTCTTTGTACCGTGGACCGACTGCGTGGATAACATATTTGCAGGGAAGCTTATATCCTTTCGTGATTTTAGCATCACCCGTCTCGCATCCGCCGAGAGTTTTGCACTCTTCAAGAAGCTCTCTGCCTGCTCCTCTGTGAATACACCCGTCAACACCACCACCGCCGAGAAGAGACGTATTTGCGGCGTTGACGATTGCATCAACTTCCATTTTTGTTATGTCCTGTCGTATTATCTGCAAAGGCATAAAATCATTCTCCGTTTCAAATCATTGTGCATAGTTATTTCCTAACTTTCAGATATTGATAATTTCTCCATTTTCCTGGACTAATATAAAATGAATGTTTGTATCCTGTATTTTCTTATAGTTTATCCAACGCTTGGCAAGCTCATAGCTCTTTGGCGAATACGGAACTGCTACAGTTGGAATGATTTTTTCGGATTCATATTCCGTTGTCATCAGTTGACCGATAGCTTCACGCATTAAAGAATACTCCGTATTTCCTTTTTTGTTAGAACCTTTTTTGCTTTCAATATGTAAAATAAATCCTGTAGGGAGAATGATGCGTACATCTCCTATTCCGGGTTGAGACGAAATCTCCATTTTTGATTTGTAACCCATGACTTCATATGATCCCTGCCAACGCATATCGTTTTCATCGATTTTTTTGCAACCATTTTCTTTGAGAAAATTGCGGATGTCGAAATGTATGGTATCGTTGGTTTTGATGTGTGCTCCATCAATTGATATGCGGACATTTTCGTTTGTTATATTGTTGCGTATGAAATAAAGAGCAACTCTTATGCTGACTTCAGCCTCTTTCATAGACTTTAACTCCTGCTTTTTTTAAATTGTACATTTTGGATGACAAATAAATTCAATCATGGTTATTCTTTTGTTACCATTCTATGTTCTCACGGTAGAACCTATTAAACATCCACTCAGGACCATCGAATAAAACTTCAAATAATTTTTGTCTTAATTCATCTTTTTTGAGACTGTTTATGTAATCAATCACTTTTTCTTCCATTTCGCTCTGTATGCGTTCTTGTTCCTCTTCGTATGCGATAACCTCATTATAATAAGCTTCTGCAACTTTGGGAAAGGTTGCGAAATATAACGCAACCATGTGCTTGCAAATTATGTGTTTGCCGTCTGCATGTGGGCAATTACACTTTGATTTTCTTGGGTGTTCAGTATCTATGACTACTGTATATGTTTTGCCGTTTCCGACAACTTTGCCTTCAATTTCAGTATCGCTTTTAATTGATTTATAACATACACGATTGTTTTTATAGTATTCGTAGCCTCGCCATAGAGACTTACCGCTTGACAAAGTCATAAAGCTCATAGTCATTCTCCTTTTTCTACACTTCTTCTCTTGCACCAGGTTGATTTGCCACATTCGAGGCATTTGAGACGTCTTGTTGTTATGGTGTGCATACCGAAAAAATATGCTTTGAATGTGGGCTTGAAAGTATACCCACAGTTTCGACATTCATAAACACCTGTCTCGTAGTCTACCTTTGCGGCAAAGGAAATTGCAATAAAAATCAGAATTATTGCAATAACAGTAAGCACCACAGCAAGGCTTGCGCTTATCATTGCTTCTTCTGCAAGTATTGCGGTAATAACAAGAAATGCAACACTTGCAACCACTCCGATGATTGATAATATTATTTTGCTTTTTTTACTCATTTCTCCACCTCGTATTTCCAGTCAATAATTCCACCAAATTCTTTTATGTCGGTATAACCGAGCTTCACAAGAGACTCGGCGGCAATCTTACTTCGTCTGCCGCTTCGGCAGTATACTAAAATCTGCTTGTTTTTATCGGGGAGCAACGTTTCTGCTTTGCTTTCAATTTCGGTATAGGGGAGAAGGATCGCACCCGGGATATGTCCCTCGTCAAACTCGTCCTGCTCACGCACATCAAGGATGATAAAATCCTCTCCCGAGTCCAGTATCTTTTTTGCCTCATCCTGCGTTATCTGCTGATACATATCGGTATCTCCTTTGTCTGTTTCTGCGTTTCCGCACGCTGTAAGCAGTATGCAAAGTGCAGCGAATATAAAACATAGTAACTTTCTCATAACTTCACCCGATTTTCATACCATATTTTTCTAAATCAATCGTTCCGTCAGCCTCAAAAACAACCCCCTCGGCTTCGAGCAAACCTCTCTGAACTCCTGCACCGCCGAATGCAAAAGCAGGTGCGACCTTGCCCTCACGGTTTACCACTCTGTGGCAAGGAATGGTTGACGTGTCAGGGTTTACGTGCAGTGCATAGCCGACGACTCTCGCCCAACGAGGATTGCCTGCAAGAAAAGCTACTTGACCATAGGTTGCAACCTTGCCTTTCGGGATATTCCGAACGACCTCATAAATTTTTTCAAATGTACTCATAGATTCACCTTTATTTTTTCTTAGGCTTTGGAAGCTCGTCATACATAGCATTGAAAAGTTCTGCGAGGAACTCTTTATCATACACATTATCGACGAGCAACATATCCTTTGCGCCATCGTATGGAGGCTCAAATTTAACCTCCGGCATCATTTTAATTGCAGTGGGAACAGGCTTTACCAAAAGTCTGTCATCACACACATATGCTGCAATTTTGCCCTGATAATAAACGATATATTCACCCATCATCTGTTTGTATGTAATATCTGAAAGTCCGGACAGTTGGTCCAATATGAAATTTAGATATTCCTTACTTGTAGCCATAGTTTTCTCCATTATTTAAACTCGACATTTTCAACCTTTACCTTAACAAGAATAAAATGCTCCATTCCTACTGCATCAAATCTTTGCTTCAGGATTGGGCATTCCTCAAACATTCTCTCTTGCAGTACTTTATTATAAACTTCTGTTGCAGTTCCCGAAATTCTTATCCACTCTCTCGAATCTGCTTTCTTTGCAACAATCTGAATGTTTTCATTTTTTCGCATTTGTAAATGTGTCTGATTTAAGTCGTTCGTTGCCAAATACAAATATTCTCCATCCTCCATAATAGCGCCAAACGGTCTGCCTGCAGGACAGTTATCGTTAACCGTTAAAACAAAAAATGCTCCGCATTCTTTCAAAAACTCATATGCCTTGCTCATATTTTTACCTCATTTCTTCATAGTCAAATCAAAACTCAT
>JAFSEA010000094.1 GCA_017435965.1 Oscillospiraceae bacterium | reverse complement strand
TTATATTCTTCTCTCCTGCCTTCCCATTGCAGTTGTCGGATACTTCTCGGCAATCCACCAGGGTGGCGTTGCTGCTGCAGGTGTAGGCGTTGTTGCAAAGCGTCCCGGCGAAGTTTCAAAGGCTATGATTTATGCAGCTATGGTTGAAACCTATGCTGTTCTTGCTCTTCTCGTTTCATTCCTTATGCTCAACGGCGTAAAATAATAAGGCGGGATTTTCTATGAACGGTATTGAAAACATCATTAAAAGAATAGAGGAAGACACCGATAAGCGCATAGCTGCAATAATCGAAGGTGCAGAGGCTGAAGCAAAAAAGATTTCGGCTGACTATGCTGAAAAATGCAGTGCGATAAAAGCTGACGGTGAGATTCGTGCCGAAAAAGCGGCAGAGGAAAGACGCACAAGAATCTGCGGTGCAAATGATCTTGAGGTGAGAAAGAGTATCCTTGCAAAAAAGCAGGAGCTTATCTCCAAAGCTTTCGAAGAAGCGGTAAAGAAGCTCTCGTCTCTTTCCGATGAAGAAAGAGCAGATGCCCTTTCTAAGATTGCACTTCGTGCGGCAGACGGCGGAAAAGGCGAGATTATCCTCTCTGCAGGTGAAAAGGCGAAGATCGGTGAAAAAATACTCGAAAAAACCGCGGAAAACAAGAATATAACCTTGTCAGCCGAAACAAGAGACATTGAAAGCGGACTTATTCTCCGGGACGGTGCCGCTGAGGTTGACTGCACTTTCCGCGCTCTCGTTATGCAGCTCCGCGAGGGTATGAGCCGCGAAGTAGCAGACGTTTTGTTCGGTTAAGAATTACTTTTGCCGCCTATGCGGCGCAGTCGGAGGCATAACGATGAAGGATACAGAATTTTTATATGCTACCATGCGTGTGCGCGTGAATGAGAATAACCTTCTCTCGCCACAGGCAATTGAGCGTATGGTGGATGCAAAAACCCCTGAAGAAGCGGCAAAAATTATGTCCGATGCAGGGTATACAGATGTATCTCCGAGGAGCTTCAAGGATATAGAGCGTTCTCTTTCGGAAATGCGAAAGAGCGTTATGGAATTTATCCGTGAAATTTCTCCTTATGATGAAATCTGTGAGGTTTTTGCTCTCAAATACGATTTCCATAACATAAAAACAATAATAAAAGCAGAGTTTACGGGTGCAGATGCGGAAAGACTCCTTTCCGATTCCTCATATATCCCGAAGGAAAAGCTTATGTCCTCCATTGTTGGCGGAGATATGTCGGAGCTTCCGGAAATTATGAGAAATGCAGTTCTTGCGGCGAAGGAAACCCTTGCCCATACCCGTGACCCACAGCTTTCGGATTTTCTCCTCGACCGTGCTTATTTTGAAATGATAAAAAGTGCGGCAGAAAAATCGGGAAGTGAGTTTCTCAAAGGCTATGTGAGCCTTCTTATTGATGCGGCAAATCTTCGCTCGGCGGTGAGAAATCTCCGTCAGGGAAGAAGTGATGAAGTTCTTGTGTCTTCTCTTTCGGAAGGCGGAAGCATTCCTGTATCTGTTTTCTTATCCTATGATTTTGAAGGCGGATTTTCCTCATCACCTCTTGCAGATGCGGCAAAGCTTGGTGCAGATGCCGCCGCAGGAAAAACAGGGCTTATGGCATTTGAAAAGGAACTCGATGTGGTTCTCATAAAATATATGCAGAGTGCAAAATACGCTGCTTTTGACGAAAGACCGCTTATTGCATACATTGCGGCAAGGGATGCGGAGGCTATGAGCATACGCATAATTATGGCAGGAAAGCTCGAAGGTCTTTCCGCCGATGAAATAAGAAGCAGATTGAGGGTATAGCCATGGCATATAAGATAGCAGTTTTAGGTGAACGCGAAAGTGTCCTCGCCTATAAGACTCTCGGCTTTGAGGTCCGTGAGGCAGAGGAAGAAGAAACCGGTGCAAAGGAGCTTCACGCCCTTGCAAAGGAAGGCTTTGCGGTCATATATATAACAGAGCAGCTTGCCTGCCGTGTGGAGAGTGAGATTGCGAAATATAAGGATAGTCCACTCCCTGCAATTATTCTCATTCCCGGAAAAACCGGTTCTCTCGGTATAGGAATGAAGAATGTCCATGCGGCGGTAGAACGCGCAGTCGGCGCGGATATTCTGGCATAGGAAGGAAGATGGTAAGATGGCAAACGGAAAGATTATAAAGGTTTCCGGTCCGCTTATTGTGGCGGAAGGTCTCTCACATGCAAATATGTTTGACGTTGTCCGCGTCGGACAGGATAAGCTTATCGGTGAGATAATCGAGATGCGCGGAGACCGTGCATCCATTCAGGTATATGAAGAAACTGCAGGTATCGGATATGGCGATGAAGTTATTACAACTGGAGCACCCCTCTCTGTTGAGCTTGCACCGGGACTCATCGAGAACATATATGACGGTATCCAGCGTCCTCTTGAAAAGATAAGAGAGATTGCAGGAAGCAACATCAACCGCGGCATTGACGTAAAGAGCGTTGACCGTGAGCGTGAGTGGGAGTTCACTCCTTCCGTGAAGGTGGGAGATAAGGTGGTTTCCGGTGATATTATCGGAACAGTTCCCGAAACAGTTATTGTTGAGCACAGAGTAATGGTACCTCACGGCATTTCCGGTGAAGTTTGCGAAATAAATTCCGGAAAATATAAGGTTGAGGATATTATCTGTAAGATAAAGACCGATGCAGGCGAGATAAAGGAAGTTTCAATGCTTCAGAAATGGCCTGTCCGTGTGGGTCGTCCTTATAAGGAAAAAATGCCGCCTGATGTTCCGATGATCACAGGTCAGCGAGTTATAGATACAATGTTCCCCATCGCAAAGGGCGGTGCGGCAGCAGTTCCGGGTCCTTTCGGAAGCGGAAAAACAGTTGTTCAGCATCAGCTTGCAAAGTGGTCGGACGTTGATATCGTTGTATATATCGGCTGCGGTGAGCGCGGAAACGAAATGACAGACGTTCTCCGTGAGTTCCCTGAGCTTCGCGACCCGAAAACAGGCGAATCTCTTATGAAGAGAACAGTTCTTATTGCAAATACATCGGATATGCCTGTTGCCGCCCGTGAGGCCTCTATCTATACAGGTATAACCATTGCTGAATATTACAGAGATATGGGCTATGACGTTGCGGTTATTGCCGATTCCACATCACGTTGGGCAGAGGCACTCCGTGAGATGTCAGGCCGTCTTGAAGAAATGCCCGGTGAAGAAGGCTATCCTGCATACCTTTCATCACGTCTTGCTCAGTTCTATGAGCGTGCAGGACGTATTTATGCAGTCTGCGGCGGTGAACGCCGCGGCTCTCTTACCGCAATCGGTGCAGTTTCACCTCCCGGTGGTGACATTTCCGAGCCTGTTGCACAGGCAACACTCCGAATTGTAAAGGTATTCTGGGGACTTGATTCCTCCCTTGCATACCGCCGTCACTTCCCGGCAATCAACTGGCTCAATTCATATTCACTTTATCTCGACAGACTCTCCGGCTGGTTTGATGAAAACGTCTCCCGTGAGTTTATGAGAAACAGAAGTGAAGCAATGAATCTCCTCCAGCTTGAAGCAGAGCTTCAGGAAATAGTAAAGCTCGTTGGTATTGATGCCCTTTCAAATGACGACCGTATGACTTTGGAGGCGGCGCAGATTGTAAGAGAAGACTTCCTCCAGCAGAATGCCTTCTCCGATACGGACAGCTATACTCCTCTTGCAAAGCAGGCTCGTCTTATGCAGCTTATCCTCAGATACTATGAGCTGGGAAAAGGTGCAATAGCAAACGGTGCAGAGCTTCGTGATGTATTTGAAATGAGCGCAAGAGAAAAGCTCGGCCGTGCAAAGGACGTTTCAAACGAAACCTTTATGAAGGATTATGATGAAATAGAAGCTCTTATGGAAAGCGAAATTGCGAAGCTTTCATCAAAGGAGGTACAGTAATGATAAAAGAATATCGTACCATCCAGGAGGTAACAGGACCGCTTATGCTCGTCAAAAATGTTACAAACGTAGCATACGATGAGCTTGGTGAAGTGGAGCTTCCGAGTGGTGAGCGTCGCCGCTGTAAGGTTCTTGAAGTAAACGGCTCGGATGTTCTCGTTCAGCTCTTTGAGAGCAGTGCGGGAATAAACCTTGCAGGAAGTAAAGTCCGCTTCCTCGGTCACGGAATAGAGCTCGGCGTTTCAATGGATATGCTGGGCAGAGTTTTCGACGGTATGGGCAGACCCAAGGACGGAGGCCCCGAAATTCTTCCCGATGAGCGAAGAAACATAAACGGTACTCCGATGAACCCGGCATCACGCAACTACCCCGATGAATTTATCCAGACAGGTATCTCCACAATCGACGGACTCAACACCCTTGTAAGAGGACAGAAGCTTCCGATTTTCTCAGGCTCCGGTCTTCCTCACGCACAGCTTGCAGCACAGATTGCACGCCAGGCAAAGGTGCTTCGTGCTGATGCAAAGTTCGCCGTTGTTTTCGCCGCTATCGGTATCACCTTTGAAGAAGCAGACTTCTTTATAAGCGACTTCAAGCGCACAGGTGCTATTGACCGCACGGTTCTCTTTATAAATCTCGCAAACGACCCGGCTATCGAGCGTATTTCAACTCCCCGTATGGCACTTACGGCGGCTGAATACCTCGCATTTGAAAAAGATATGCACGTTCTTGTTATTCTTACCGATATCACAAACTATGCAGAGGCTCTCCGTGAAGTTTCTGCGGCACGTAAGGAAGTTCCGGGACGTCGCGGATATCCGGGATATCTCTATACAGACCTTGCAACAATGTATGAGCGCGCAGGAAGAAACCTCGATAGCTCAGGCTCAATCACAATGATTCCGATTCTCTCAATGCCTGAAGATGATAAGACTCACCCCATTCCTGACCTCACAGGATATATCACAGAGGGACAGATTATTCTTTCCCGTGAGCTTTATCGCAAAAACATTCTTCCGCCGGTTGATGTTCTTCCTTCACTTTCCCGTCTTAAGGATAAGGGAATCGGCGTGGGCAAGACCCGTGAGGATCATGCAGGAACAATGAATCAGCTCTTTGCGGCATACGCAAGAGGTAAGGAAGCAAAAGAGCTTATGACAATTCTCGGTGAAGCGGCACTTTCTGATATCGATAAGTTGTATGCAAAGTTCTCCGATGAATTTGAAAAGCAATATGTAAGCCAGGGCTATGACGAAAACCGTTCAATAGAGGAAACTCTTGATCTCGGCTGGAAGCTTCTTTCCATCCTTCCCAAATCCGAGCTTAAGAGAATCAAGCCTGAGCTTATTGAAAAATATTTGCCTGAAGAGAAAAAGCAGTAAGGGGCAGACTTTATGGGTATGATAAATGTAAACCCGACGCGTATGGAGCTTAAACGCTTAAAAACACGTCTTACAACTGCAAGGCGCGGACATAAGCTCTTAAAAGACAAGCGCGATGAGATGATGAAGAGATTTCTCGACATCGTCCGTGAGAATCTTGAGCTTCGCCGTGAGGTTGAAAAAGCTCTCGTTCTGGCAAACCGTGGATTTGCGGTTGCAAGCGCTGTTATGTCGTCGGAGGTTCTTGAACAGTCACTTATGTTCCCCACAAAAACGGTTGAACTTGAAGTGTCATACAAAAACATAATGAGCGTTGATGTCCCTGAGTTTTCTTTTGCCGAAAGCGATGGACAAACAATATATCCTTATGGTTATGCCATGACCTCGGGTGAACTTGACGATGCGGTAGATGGACTTTCTCGTCTTATGCCGAAGCTTTTGCGTCTTGCAGAAACAGAAAAATCGGCACAGCTTCTTGCTCAGGAGATTGAAAAGACCCGTCGTCGTGTAAATGCTCTTGAATATGTTATGATTCCTGATCTTGCAGACAAGATAAAGGAAATCACAATGAAGCTTGATGAAAACGAGCGAGGAAACCTCACCCGTCTTATGAAGGTTAAGGATATGATGATAAAAGAGCAGTTTGAGAAAAGTGAAAACGCTGTTTAAACAGAAAATAACAAAAGTCGCGGATATTTCTGCGACTTTTGTTGCGTTTTGTCTTATTTGGGTATATAATATTTGTCGGTTGTAAATAGGGGGTGCATTTCTATGGGAGAAATAACATCAACCACTATAAATCAGCTTATACTCATGTTCTTCTTTATGGCGATAGGATTTATCTTTAAGAGGAAGAGGATTCTTGATGCCTATTCGAGTGGCACTATCTCACGGCTTTTGGTAAATCTCTTTTTGCCGGCAATGGTAATAAGGTCGTTTTCGGACAACTTCAAAGCCGATGTTCTTGCAGATAAAGCGATGCTTCTTCTTTTTTCCTGCATCATACTTCTGATAACGGGAGTTATGTCAATTTTTCTTGCAAAGCTCTTTGCAAGGGAAAAGAATGAAAACGGAGAACGGGTAATAAATAAAAACACTCAGGGAATATACATATACAGCTTCACGATCCCGAATCTGGGATATATGGGATATCCGCTTGTTCAGGCGGTTTTCGGAGATTCTGCTCTTACCGATGCCATGATTTATTGTATGCCATATAATGTATATATCTACACATTGGGTATGTATTTCCTCACGGAGCATAAGACAATAACTTTCAAGTCAATGATCACGCCGCCGTTTCTGGCAACATTTGTAGGTATGGCATTGGGGCTTATTGACTTTGAAATGCCAAAGGTAATAACAAGAATTCTCACCACAGCGGAAAGCTGTGTTTCGCCTTGCGCGATGATTTTAACCGGTGCTGTCTTTGCGAGAATGGATATGACAAGCGTTTTCCGTGACTGGAGACCGTATGCGGCATCTGCTATAAGACTTCTCATAATTCCCCTTGCATTCCTTGGGCTCTTTAAAGTTGTCGGTATTCCGGAAGGATGGGTATTGCCTTGTGTTGCAATTCTTGCAATGCCGCTTGGCGTAAACAGTATAGTATTTCCTGAAGCCTACGGCGGCGACGCGGAATCGGGAGCAAAGGTGTGCTTTATGGCGGCGATTCTTGCCATATTCACAATCCCTGTTGTGTTTGCACTTTTGTAATGTATACAATTAGTTTACAAACTTTTATTTGCTTTTTACATATAAATTTGTTATAATGTTAAAAGCGTTAAACAGGAAAGGATGAAGTGTAATGAAAAAGAAAAGTATTATCTCAATGCTTCTTGCAGTCATTATGATGTGTACATTGTTCACAGGCTGTGGAAGCGATCCGGTTTTAAAAGTCGGTGATCGTGAGTTTGACGAAGATACCTACTGTGCAGCTGTTGCATATGCAGACCTGGTCGCACAACAAAATGAAGGCATATCGTATGCACAGTCTCTCGAACAGGAATTCGAGGGAAAGAAGGGTATTGATATCCTAAAAGAACAGGCAGAGGATCTTCTCAAACAGATGGAAGCATCAAGAAAGCTTGCAAACGATAAGGGCATAAAACTCACCGATGAGGATAAGAAAGCTCTTGAAGATCAGAAAACACAAGAGGTAGAAAGCATGGGCGGTCGTAAGGTATTTATTGAGGATCTTGAGGCTCAGGGGTTCAATGAAGAATTTTATGACTATGTGCAGGAGTCGATATATTTATATAGCAAATATCAGAATGAAGTTGCTGCATCCTTCGACATTTCCACAGAAGATGTTTTGCGCTATGTAGAAAACGGCGAATTTATAAGAGTTAAACACGTTCTTGTTATGCCTGCAGAAGATGGATCCGATGTTGAAGAGAAGAAGGCTCTTGCAGAAGAAATAGCAGCACGTGCCGCCAAGGGAGAAGACTTTGATGCTCTCATAAAAGATTATGGTGCAGACCCCGGAATGGAAAGTGCTCCTCATGGTTATATAATTGACCAATCAGGAAACACACCATCAGGAAGCGGAATGGTAGCAGAGTTCACACAGGCTTCCGTTGCATTGGAGGTTGGCGGCGTATCTGCTCCCGTGCAGACCGATTATGGCTTCCACATAATAAAGAGATATTCTCTTGATGCTGCTGATATTGAAGATACAAGCGTTGGAATTCCAAAGAGTGAAACAAATCCTGAGGATGTAACGATTGGAGAGCTTATCAAGAGCGAGTTTATGGAAGGTGCGTTCCAGGTTTCTCTTATGGAAGCAATCGAAGAAGCAAAGGAAAGCATTGCAGTTGAGAAACTTGACGGCTTTGATGATGTTGATTTCCATGAATTTTTTGCAGACGTAAAGGAAAAACAGGAAAGTCTTTCCCATGAAGGACATAATCATCAGTAAGTTGTAAAACCGATACCCCTTCTCGCTTTTGCGGCAAGGGGTATTTTGGGGATATAGAAGAAAAATATATAAAAGAAAGAGGAAAAGAAAATGAAAAGAATTTTAGCATTACTTATGGCGGTACTTATGACCTGCACTTTGTTTGCAGGTTGCGGAGACGAAAAGGCAGCCGAGAAACCGGCAGAAGAAACACCGGCAGTTGAAGTGTCTGATTCCACATTGGGAGAATTAACTCTTGAAGCTTATATTGGTGCTCTCGGTTATGCCGATGTTGTTATGCAGCAGAATTATGGTATGTCATTTAAAGATTATCTCGATATGGATATGGGAGACGGTACTACGGGCGCTGACTTCCTTAAAGAAAACACAGAAGAGATGCTCCGTGAGTTTGAATCCGTAAAGCTTATCGCAGAGGAAAACGGTTTGGAATTCTCCGATGACGATAAAGCAAAATTTGATGAAAACAAGGCTGCAACAATTGAAAGCTTTGGCGGACAGGAAGCTTTTGACGAGCAGCTCAAGGCAAGCGGAATGAACGAAGCATTTTTCGATTATATGACTTATGTACAGATAATCTATCAAAAGGTCTATGAAGAACTTTTCACAGGCGAAGGCAAATATGCACTTAATGCCGAGGGAATCGTACAGAAGGCAACAGACGGCGGATATATCCGCGTAAAGCACGTTCTTGTCCAGACTGCAGAGGATGGTTCCGATGTTGAAGCAAAGAAAACTCTTGCAACAGAAATTGCTGCAAAGGCAACAGCCGGAGAGGATTTTGATGCTCTCGTTAAAGAATATGGCGAAGATCCCGGAATGGAAAGCTATCCCCATGGCTATATAATCAACCAGGATGGCTATACAACAACAGGAAGCGGAATGGTAACAGAATTCACACAGGCTTCAATCGCTCTTGAAGTCGGTGGTGTATCTGCCCCTGTACAGACCAGCTACGGTTTCCATATTATAAAGAGATTCCCCATTGATGTTGAGTCTGTAAATGCAGATTTTGATGCGTTCTCAAATGAGTTTTCACAGCTTGCCGTAACTGAAGTTCTCAATGAGTATCTCGCTAAGATTGAAAATATAGAGTATCCGGAAGGCTATGACAGCATAGATATTCATGCAGTATTTGGCGTTGAAAAGCAAGATGAAAGTGCAGCAGCAGAAGGAGAAACGGCTGTTACCGAAACACCGGATGATTCTGTGGCAGTAGAAGTTCAGCCTGCAGAAGGTGGAATTGAGGATGGTACTGCAGTTACAGTAACTCCGGAAGCTTCCGCAACGGCAGAAGCTCAGCCCGCAGAAGGCGGAATTGAAGTTGGTACAGCAGTTCCCGTAACACCGGCAGCATAACATACGGAGAAAAGTGATGTATTGCGAAAAAGAATTCTACGAGCTTCTTGAAAAGGTGGCAAAAATTCCGGCACCCAGCCATGAGGAAGATTTGCGCGTTGAGTTTTGTCTTTCGTGGCTTTCTGAAAACGGAGTTTATGCATATGCCGATTCGGCAAAGAATGTTGTAATTCCATTTGGCGATGTCAAGAAAGAAGGAATAACCGTTTTTCTCGGACATACGGACGTTGTATTTCCTGATAAAACACCACTTCCTTATGTGGATGACGGAGAAAAGATACACAATCCGGGAATCGGTGACAATACAGTTCATGCAGTTATGCTGATGTTTGCGGCAAGATATCTTGTGAGAAACAACATCACCCCGAAGAATGGAATGCTTCTTGTTCTTAATTCCTGTGAGGAAGGACTTGGAAACCTCAAGGGGATAAAGCAGATTATGGCAGACTTCAAAGGAAAGGTCTCATGTGTCATTTCTTTTGACGGTCAGTATAAGAGCGTTGTAAAGCGTGTTGTGGGCTCTGAACGTTATCGCATAACAATCCGTACCGAGGGAGGTCATTCCTTTGGTGCTTTTGGCAACACAAATGCTATTGAACGTGCGGCAGACCTCATATGTGAGCTTTACGGAATCGAAGTTCCGAAAATAGGCGATTCAAAAACTACCTATAATGTAGGCGGTATTTCCGGAGGTACTTCCGTCAACACAATTGCACAGAGTGCCGAGCTTCTCTATGAGTATCGCTCGGATGAAGTGAAGTGCGTTGATATTATGCGCGAAAAATTCAATGAGCTTATAAATAAGAGAAAGGCGGCAGGCCTCGATATTGAGGTTGAGGTCATCGGCATACGCCCCTGTGCGGCAGGTGTCGATGAAGCAGAGCTTTCAGGTCTCGCAGAGAAGTGCAGAAAAATCTGTGAGGATGTAACAAATATACCTTGCGCTTATCGTTCAAGCTCAACTGACAGTAATATTCCTCTGTCTATGGGAATCCCCTCGGTAACGCTTGGAGGATACCTCGGTGGCGGAGCACATACCAGGGAAGAGTGGGTATTGAAAGAAAGTATTCCTCTCGGTTGTGAAATAGTAAGAAGAACAGTTCTTGAATTTGCAGGAGTGTAACACTATGGCAAAAATATCAATAACGGCCGCAGGAGATGCTCTTATGGTAAAGCGCTTCCCCGAAGGTTATAAAGGCCTTGAGGGAGTTCGTGATGCGGTACTTGAAGGAGATTTCTCTCTTGTTAATGCAGAAACTCTCTTTTCGGAGTTTGATTGTTTTCCGTCCCAGTATAGCGGAGGCACGTGGGTAAATGCCCGCCCTGATGTTCTCGGTGACATTCTTGCATATGGTTTCAGTATGTGTGGTGCATCAAACAACCATTCTATGGACTATTCCTACGGTGGTTTGTTTTCAACGATTGAAACCTTTAAGAAATACAGAGTCCCCTATTGTGGGATTGGTGCAAGCCTTGAGGAGGCATCGGCACCGATTACGGTGGAAAATGAGAAAGGGAAGATTGCAGTTATCGCAATCAGCTCCACATACAACGATGCGGCACAGGCAAGCCTTACGGCTCCTGACCTTCCGCCGAGACCGGGTCTTAATTTCCTCCGTTTCAGCACACTTTATCAGATAACACCGGAGCATATGCAAGCTCTTCGTGAAATAGCGGCAGGGACTGCAATAAACGGTTCTCACGAGCTCAATGTAAAGACAGGCTTTGTTGTTGACGACGGAACGTATTTCTTCGGCGGAATAAAATTCGTTGAAGGCGAAGTCGAAAAGAAGATAACAAAACCCAATGCGAAAGACGTTGAACGCACCTGTGCAGCAATAAGAAAAGCAAAGGAGACTCATGATGCAGTCATCGTTATGCTCCATTGCCATGAAATCCGGGGCTTTGAGTTTACAGAGCAGGCGGATTTTGCGGTTGAGTTCTGTCATGCCTGCATTGATGCCGGAGCAACTGCGATAGTCGGCGGCGGAACACATCAGCTTAAGCCTATCGAGATTTATAAAGGAAAGCCCATTTTCCATTCCCTTGGAGACTTCGCTTTCCAGAATAACTCGGTGGAAATCTTACCTCCCGACTTCAAGGAAAAATACAGCGTTCCGATAGATGCAAGTGCAGAAGAAGCTCTCAATGCCCGTTCAAAAGGCGGCAAGGTAGGACTTCATACCGATATAGCCAACTATCTTTCTGTAATTCCTTACTTTGAGGTGGAAAACGGAGAGGTTAAGAATATCAGTCTCACGCCTATCGAGCTGGGATTTGATATGGATGATGAAATTAAGGGACTTCCGCATATCGCAGATGCGGAAACTTCCGAGAGAATATGTAGTCAGCTTATCAGAATAAGCGCGGAATATGGCACAAAATTGAGACTTGAAAATGGTCGTATAATTGTGGAATAATGAAAAAAGCGGAAAGATTAAATACTTTCCGCTTCAGCGTGTCGAAAAACTTTCGACACGCTGGGAGGCTGTCCAAAAAGGTGTGAGATTTTCCGAATGGAACCCGAAGGTGTATGTTGATACATCGAGAGGTGACACTTCGGGAAAAACAAGCGAAAAAGTCCTTGAAACTC
>JAFSEA010000093.1 GCA_017435965.1 Oscillospiraceae bacterium | reverse complement strand
TTCCTTCATAGGTTCATCGCTTACCATTGTCATACGAAGACGAATATCCTGCTTCTTTTCAAGAATCTTTCTCCAATCCTTGACCTTGAATTCAACCGTGAAATTCTTTTCAGGCGATTTGTAGGTACGGACATTTTTAAGCCATGTATAGCCGAGCGGATATACGTTGTTCGGATAGTTACCGCCTGGATCAGGTCCGAATGGCACGTCAGGACCTGCATATGTTCCGATAAGCTCGCCGTCCTTGTTGGTATACGTTGGATAGGATACTACATTTTCAAGACCTGAAATTGCTGAAATCTCATCCGACTGGCTGTGGAAGCTATAAATGTGATCTTCTCCACCATTTACGTGGAAGAAATCAACACCATAGGAAACGTCGTCATTTACGTCTACCATAATTAACGAACGACGATACTCGTTTACATCCGGGTATGCGTTGGAAGCTGCATCCATAACTTTGACTCGTCCTTCGCTGTCAAAATGATAGGGAGTTCCTTTACAGGTTCCGCTCTGATTCGATTCGTTAACAACAACAAGATTGTGCGAAAGAGGTGCCCATACCCACTGCATACGGTTTGGCTGGTTACCTGTCTGTTCCGGGTAACCCAGGTCAGGTGCCACGTTCAGTCCGAAAGCTGACATATAAAGGTTGAGTGCATTTAAATGTCCGTGACCGTCCTGAGAGCCATAATACATTGCAAAGTCACGATGAGTGTTACTCTTATTTGCGACGGAAACGGAATCAAACTTCCCGCCGGCACGAAGAGCCGAGAAGCCAAATCCTGCCATCATTGTTCCTGAAAGGTCAAATTCACCATATTCTTCAACAACAGCTTTTATCCTGTCTGCAAGGCCCTCAGGGTCCGCATCAAATATTGTGCCTCGGATCTGCGTTTCGTCTCCATTGTTGATTACTTTATTGTAAAGGTACACTGCACGCGCAATATCTGGGTCTCCTGTGATATTAAACATTGAACACATTGTCGAAAAATTCATAAACAGCGTTTTTGTTGCCGTATATGAGGAATCACCTATCTGTGCGCCGTAATATCCGCCGAGCGTCGTTTTCATCTGCGCAGTAAACATTTTCATATATTTCGGATTTTTAAACATATCTATTGCCGGATATTTTTCGTATCCTGCAACCATTTCTGCTATAGCAAACAAATCCGGTGCCCACGTATAGTTATAATGCGACGAGTTTTCATTGCCGTGACCATCATAGTCAACAAGCTCCACGAGCGTTCTCGCAAGAGACCCTCCCATGGTATCACGACCACTGTATTCTCCGGAATTGTAGGACTGATCGTCGTATAGCATGAGCCACTCAAGCATTTCGCCTGTTTCAGGCATTTTATTGAGTGCTATCGCCGCAGTTGCAACTGCTTTATGATGTACACCAACGTTACCCCAGACTTTATTTTCCTTTACCGCCCTGAAGGTTTCGAGCAAAATACCGTCTTCAATGTTTTTCCGCAACGCCCCGGGAGAATCCTTAGCGTTGATGAGAATTTTCTCTCCGTTTTCATCGTGAATATAATTTCCGTCGCTGTCCATTTCATACAAAGCATTTTCTGAAAGGGTTTCTACAAGCTCTTTGTCGTTGTATATCGGCAAGAAAGCATCATAAGATGTTGCGAAAAGCTCATCAAGATGATGGTTCCATACAGGGTCAACTATCTTTCCGCGGTATGAATCACCGCGGAAGCTACTCCACAGATACCACTCAAATCCGGGATAGAGGTCTGCCGCTCTATCAAGCATCATTGCGCCCGCACGCGCATACTTGGCCTCACCCGTGTAGAGGAATGCATCGCGGAATGCGGTAAGAGCATTTTTAACAACCCATGTAGAGGATGAACCACCGGCTCCAAACCAGACTGATTCATGGAGATAATATGCTATATATGTGTGCTGAACAGGACCGGTATGAGTTCCGTCTTTGTAACGAGCGAAACCTTTCCCGTCATCGTAATACAGCCCATGATAGCCTATTTCCCCGGGATCAGAAATGTATTCTTGTCTATATCCGAAGCCGTCATCAACACCCCAACCTGCATCTAATGTATCGTAAAGGTCGTTAGTCAGGTATCCCCCTTCAACGCCATAGCCATAGTATGCATACCATTCTTCATTTCTGGGGTCATCTGCAATCCACTGCGCGCTCCCAGGTTCAGGTGCCGATTCAGATGGAGCAGTATGGCTACACTCTTTTCCTGCCTTTACATCAGAGCAAACAAACAGCTCATGGTGCTTTTGAAGCGCGTCAAAATAGTTCCAGTAGGTTTTGCTTTCCGAAAGACCAAGCTCATAGAACGAGCCGAAGTCATTTGACGGGAACAGACGCTTGCATCCTGGGCACTGAATCTTCCACGGACGTGCTATGGGATCAGCACTCCATCCGTAAATACTTGAATTTGTTGCAATATCAAATTGGCAGTAGCGACAGTTATATATATTGGGATCGTATTTGTGTCCTACATGATAGGATCTCGGAAGCCCTTCAGGCGACATCATTGCATAGATTGCATCGAAATCTTCAAGATAGCCATCAGCTTTATTTATTGCATTTTTTGCCCTCGTTTTTGCCCAAGAATAGCGTTCTATATTTTTCTTTGCATTCTCGCGCTCTTCAAGAGTGTATATTGCCGGGTCTATCGTTGCATCCCATACAATCTCGAGATTTAGCGGATTAATCTCTTTCATATCTGCCCCTGATTTAAACTCGGAGCTTACTTGGGCTGTAATCGCAACGCTGCCAATATTTTTACCTGTAACATAACCGTCTTCAATCTCCACAAGAGAAGGATCGGAAATATTCCAGGTGACGTACTTCTCCGGAACTGTTATAACCTTTCCGCTTGCCATTTTTGCCTTGACAAAAATCTCTGTCCCACCATAAACATAAATGGACGAAAGATCTGTAGACAGCTCCAGTCCGAGAAGCTCGGAACCGTCAATAACGGTTATAGGGAGCGAAACTTTCTTTGTGATTCCGGCATATGAAACACTACAACAAATTTCAGCATCCCCTTCGGAGACACCCGTTATAACACCGTTTTTGTCAACCGTTGCAACGCTTGGATTCATCGAATAATATCTGACGTTCAGAACATCCTCGTTTACATCAATCGGAAGATTTTCAACAGTTTTAAGAACAAGGCTTGTTCCTGTGCTCTCGCCTGTAGCAATAACTTCTTTGTCCGCCGTAATTTCGGCACTTGTCATAGCGTTTACTTCAATAAAGGAAATGTATGTGGGATAAACCGCATCTCCCCTTGATGACACTATAACGCCGGCCGAACCTGCAGAAAGACCGGGGACAAGATTTAATATAACAAGATATTCTCCTCCGTTTTTAAACTCATATCCACTGCAGACATCAATAACTTCACCTACTGTACCCAAGCCCTGTACGTAGAAGTCCATATATCCTACAAAGTTTTCTGCAAGCATATTTCCTGTGATATTTGAAAGATTCTCTGCATTTGCAGGCACTATGTACATATCAAAACGACCTGAACGGCTTCTGCACCAGTTTGAAAATGCAGTGATGTTGTATTTTCCTGCACTCGGAATTTTTATCCGAAGCACGAGATACTTATCCTCACTTTCAGGATTAAAGGCAAACGAACTATAGTTTTCGCCAAACGAAAGAACATTGCTGTGTCCCACAGCGGTTTCAAACTTCCATTTGCGATTTGCGGTATACGGACCTACACTCGTAAGATACTGAATTGTTTCACCCAGGTTTCCTTCTTTTGTGAAATACATTTCAATGTTGGGGTTTTCGCTGATATCTCCTGTTACCGAAACTGAAACCTTTTCGCTTTCGTATGTGTTTCCGCGGAATTTCACCGTTGCGGAAACCACGGCAGTTCCTTCCTTTATGGTTCTGA
>JAFSEA010000092.1 GCA_017435965.1 Oscillospiraceae bacterium | reverse complement strand
GGATGTTTCGGAATCCGATTATTTTGCAAAAGAACTTGCAATCGCAAGAAATACCGGCATTGTAAACGGAATAGGGGACAATAGATACGCACCAAGAAATACAATCACCCGTCAGGATATGATGGTAATTGTATACCGTGCAATGCAAAAACTTGGTGCAGAGCTTGAAATTGCAGATGTTGAGTATGTAGATTTCCGTGATGTCGCAGATTATGCAAAGGATGCGGTCTCGGCACTCGTAGGCGCAGGTTTAGTCAACGGAAAGAACGGCAAAATCGCACCAACCGATTACACAACAAGAGCAGAAGTAGCAGTTCTCATAAAGAGAATATTGGATTGCTCTAAATAATTAAAATGTAAAACGCCGTTTAGGATTTTATGTCCTAAACGGCGTTTTGCGTGAAAAATTGTTTTATTCATAGTGTGATTTTGCATATTCCGACGGAGTCATACCTGTTTTCGATTTGAAGAGTTTTGAAAAATAGTTCAGAGTTGAGAAACCGAGTTCTTGCGAAATCTGAGTAAAATTAAGCGAGCTTTGGCGAATGAGCTTTTTTGCTACTCCGATTTTTAAAGAAATAAAATATGTTATCGGACCGCAACCGCATTGCTTTCTGCAAAGTCTGTGAAGATTGGGTATGCTTATTGAGCAATCGGAACTGATTTGTTCGAGTGTGAGGTTCTGTTCAAGATTTGATTTCAGATAATCGGTCAGTTTTTGAAATTGTTCGCTTCGGTAATTTGCGTTGTTTATTGTGAGAACGTTTGATTGAGAGACTTCTTCTGACTCTGTTTCATATAAATCAAGAAGAAACAATTCAAGCATATTTGAAACTCTCTGGAGCTCGTAATCTTTTGTACTCTCTTTTGGTATCATTCCTCGGTCATATACTTCGGGTGGCGCAAGTGTAAACAAGTGTTTGCCTAAAGTGACAAGGCGAGTTAAGGATTCAAGTTGGTATTCGTTTAAATCTATAATAGTTCTCTTGAAATCAGACATGGCTCTTGAATCTGTTGCGAAACAGACAACGTTAATGATTGCTTCGTGTGACGCTGCGACACTATGGAATGAATGAGGTGGATAGATTATAAGCTGTCCCGGAGTAAGGTGATAAACCTCACCATCTACAAGAATATTGATTTCTCCTTTTTTTATGCAGAGAAACTCCCAAAAGTCATGAACCTCTCCGTCATTGCTATTCTCGTTGCCGTTTCGGATTGTCCGGGAAACAGAGACAATAGATTTTACGGTTATGAAATCAGGAATATCTGTGCTGGCGAATTTATACATTTATTCTCACCTCGTTGTCACAATTGTGCTAATTTAATACATTTTTGTGTATATATTTTTGCTTTTTTATTGACTATAATAATGATGTTAGCACATTTTCTCGATTAAGTAAAGTATTTATGGGAGGAAAATTTATGAAAAAGTTTACAGCGATTATTCTTGTACTGGTTATGGTAATGTCGCTAATACCAACGGTATTTGCAGAAAACGACACAAAACTGTCAGAGATCAAAGTAGTATATGAGTTCAGAAACATCGGTGCTTCGAATCACGATACTTTGGGAAATGATATAACAAAGTATACATACGATTATTCCGGTGGCTTCTGGTGCGGTGCTTTTGCTCATGCGGGATATCCGTCAAATGAGTTGTATACCGCAACCATGAATAAATCTTATGGTATGGTTGTTCGATATATCGGAAGCTGGGGAGCAGTTAAGATAAATGTGCCAGTCAGCGGATATTACAATAATATCAAAATGAAAATGCATTCCATTGACAGCAGTCCAACCGAGCTTGATATATACATTGCTGATATAGATACAGAGCTGACTGATAGCCTTGATTTATCAACGACAACATCACTTGCTCAAAATGTAGATATGTCTTCGTTGTATGTTCAGAACAGTGAGAATACGCTTGGAGAGATCGATATTCCGATATCGCAATACATAGAGGCAGGAGAACATTATATCATCTTCCACAACAATGGCGTTAAACATAGTGATAATGGCAAAAACAGCCAGGCACGAATCTATACTGTCACCATTTCCGGTGGGGATGGTTTATCGCCGGTTATAAAGAATGTAACTGTTACCGAGAGTCTTACGTTGGGAGAAAGCGGAAAGATTACAGCAACTGCATCCTCTGAATTGAGCAATTATTCAACGGATGCAGAAAATGTCACTTTTACATATGCATCTTCGGATGATGATGTTGCAGAGGTTTCGTCTGACGGAACGATATCAGCAATAGCTGAGGGTAGTGCGGAAATCACGGTTACTGCAACCTCAGATTCTTCTAAAGCCACTCATTCTGCAACAAGAACAGTTACTGTAAATGTAACGGCACCAAAAGTTGAGACAGCACCCAAAACCTCAATGTGGATTGGAGATAACCTTGACGGCAAGAATGTTACGGTAATGATTGACGGAGAAGAAAAAACAAGTGAAACTCTTCTTTCAGAAGAGCGTGGATTAAGTGTTAAGGCAGTTGCAAACGCACCTGCAGGTTATGTATTCCGTGGCTGGGTACGAGGAAGTGCCGAGCGAGGTGTGTGGGTTTCAAGTGAGCCTGAATATACGTTTATTACAACCACACACAGTATGCTTACTGCAGTATTTGAAGAAGCTGCAGACGGTGATGTTATCGAATATTACAACGAAAACGGAGCATACATAGAAACGAGAAGTGCTTCGGAATCGGCACCGACCGGTTCTGAGATTCCTTCGCTTGTGGGATATGTTTTTGATGACTGGTATGTATCAGAAACAACAAAGCTTTCCGAGGCGGTTCTCGGAAGCCTTACCCGTGCCGTTGCAAAGCACACACCTGTTGCCACAAATGCAACCATCACTTCGGACGGCACACCGATAAGTGCAACGGTCTTTGACAGCAAAGTTGAAAATATGGGTACTGACGATATCACTTGCTGGAAGCGAAACGGCGAAATCATAGCTTACGGAAGAGATTATACATATTATGTCTGGGGTAATACGGAAATTGAATCTTCAAAAGAAGCTTTGTCCGCAGTAAAAGACCCCATAGTTTATCTTGATCCCGTCGTAAATTCAAACGGTGCTCGTATGATAGAATACGACAAGGGTGATTTTGAAATAGTTGAAGTCGGAATTCTTTTCGGAGAAGAAGGTGGAACCCCTGTTATAACCTCATGCATCGAAAAGATGAATTCCCAGAGAAATTCCAATCACGGACAGTTTACGGCAACTCCGTCCGATGCTTCTTATACTGCACGCGGATATATGATTTATCGTGATGGAACAGAATATAAAGTAATTTATTCAAAATAAAGGAGAAGAATAAAATGGAAAAGTTGAAACTTGGTCTTATCGGATGCGGCGGTATGATGAAACGTCATGCTGAAGGCATTCAGATGCTTGATAATGTTGAAATAACGGCAGTTTGTGATATAAAACGTGAACTTGCGGAGGATGTTGCAACAGTTCTCAATAATCCTCACGTAACTACAGATTATACAACTATGGCAGACTATGTAGATGCAGTTCTTATAGCTCTTCCGCATCACCTTCACTATCCCTGCGGAATGTTTTTTGCAAAAAACAAAAAGCACGTTCTTATGGAAAAACCTCTCTGCAATACCGAAGCTGAGTGCTTAAGTCTTATTAAAACCTGCGAGGAGAATAGTGTTGTTCTTATGTGTGCATACCCCGTTCGCTATTGGCAGGGAATAAAAAAACTTAAAGAAATGGTAGACAGCGGCGAGTATGGAAAAATTATGCAGATGTCTGTCTGGACAGAACAGCTCACCCTTGCAAATGATCAGGATTGGAAAGGAACGGCTTGCCTTGGAGGCGGTCAGTTCTTCAGCCACGGCTGCCACTATGTAGACCTTCTTCTTTGGTTCTGCGGAAAACCTCTTGCGGGAACTCATTTCGGAACAACTGTAGGAACACCGTGGCTTCTCGGTGAGGGAACAAGCGTTCTCACAATGAAATTTGAAAATGGTGCACTTGGTTATCACGGTGCAACCTGGGGAGCACGTGGAACAGAACGCGGAAACAACTTCCAGATTATTATGGAAAAAGGAACTCTTGAGTTTGAACTTCGTTCGGGCGAGGTCAGAGTATATGACAGTCTTAACGAGCACAAGCCGGGCGATGTTGAAGCAGATTCTCATTCATACAGAGTTGTGTGGAAGCGTGACGGAGCAATGAGCAAGGAAACTCAGCACGAGGTTGCTCATTTTGTCGATTGCGTAAAGAATAACAAAAAGCCTATGACGGACGGATATTCCGCACTTAAAGGATTGCAGATTATCTGGAAACTTTATGACAGCGAGAAGTTTGGTCTTATTGCCGACCTTCGAGGTATGGGACTTGAGGACTGACACAGGGGCTGTAACTATGGAATTTATAAAAAACGGAGCACGAATTATTCAGGAAAAAATAAATTCGTCAGGAAACTGTGCTGTTATCAGCGGTAATTACGAGATTGAAGAAACGATTATTATTCCGTCGAATTTTCACCTTGTTCTTGAAAATTCCCATCTTCGTATGGCAGATGATACCTTCTGCAATATGTTCAGAAATGAGCATTGTTGGGACGAGGGTATATTTGATGAAAACATTGTCATTGAAGGGCGCGGAAACGTGGTTCTCGATGGTGGAAAGTACAACGGCTTGTCAGAACGAAATTGCCTCAAGGACGGAAAACCCGATATTCATGTGAACAATATCCTTCTTTTCGGAAAGGTAAACGGATTCAAGATAACAAATCTTCATGTGAGAAATCAGCGCTGGTGGGGATTGAATTTCGTTTTTTGCCGTAACGGCTACATAGGCAATATTGATTTTTGTGCCGATGATACATACTTTGATGAAACCGGCAATCTCAGACACGGACTCGATTTTGATAATTATGAAGCAATAAGAGTCAAAAATGCCGATGGGATTGACTTGCGCCGTGGTTGCCGTGATATAATCATCGAAAACATCACGGGCTTTACCGAGGATGATACCGTAGCAATCACATCTCTTGCTTGGAGAATTGAAGATGCAATAGGAGACGAGACGCTTTCAACAGATATCTGCAACATTGTTGTCAGAAACGTTATGTCCTCGGCACTCTGTTCAAATGTAAGACTTCTCTGCCAGGGTGGAGGAAAAATTTACAATGTTCTTGTTGATGGAGTTTTTGATACATCAAAGGATAGCCCTCATATGAATCGTGGCATTTATGGTGTCAGAATAGGTGACTCTCACGCATATAACAACCGCCAACCAAGTGAAACAGAGTTTTACAACATAACCGTCAGAAATGTATTTTCCCGTGCCCGATCGGGTGTTATAGTCTGTAAACCTATCGGTCATCATTCTATTGAAAATGTAAATGTTTTTGACGAATGCGACAAAGCTATCGAAATTGTGGAGTAAAGGAGTCAAGCTGTATGAGAAAAAGATTATTATCACTCATTCTTGCAACTGCAATGATACTTTCTTTTGTGCCGGTGTATTCATCCGCTGAAGATGAAACAGAGCTTTCCGGTGCAAAGATAGTATACGAATTCCAGCAGGTGGGAAAATCATATAATTCTACTCTCGGAACAGATATTACCGCATATACATACGATCACACAAACGGTTTCTGGCAGGGAGCTTTTGTCCATAATATAGACGGAAGATCCGGAATGCAAGGACCTCATATGAATGCTTCATACGGTCTTTTTATGCGATATGTCGGAAGCTGGGCGGCAATTAAGATAAATGTTCCCGCAAGCGGCGTATATAACAAGCTTTCGCTGAGGGTTCATTCCATAGCAAACGCCTCCACCGATATAGATGTCTATATTGCACCGGCATCAACGGAACTTTCGGACAGCCTTGATGTAACAACACTTCCTGTTCTTGCACAGAATGTCGATATATCGAAGCTTTACGCTCAAAATAGCGCAAACACTCTCGGTATAATTGATACGGATATAAATAAATATATCGCCGCCGGTGAATATTACCTTGTTTTCAAGGTGGAGGGCGGAAAATATGCAGACGGAAAAGCTGATTCACAGTCCCGTATTTACACAATCACACTTTCGGGTGGAGATAATGCCGTGCCTATGAATGTAAAGGCAAATATGGATACAGCGCTTTTGAAGATTGAAGAGACCGGAAATATTGAGCTTTCGGGATATCTCAGCGACGGAAACGAGTTTGATGTGTATTTGGCATCTCTTTCTTTCAAGAGTCTTGATGAGAGTATTGCAACTGTCAACGAAAGCGGAGAAGTAACCGGTGTTGCGGAAGGAAAGACAAAAATAATCGTTTCCGTAACTAAAAACGGAAGCACCTTTGATGCGGAAGCTGAGGTTAATGTAAGCTTGGAAAAGCTTGCTTTTTCAGATTACTCTCTCAAATATGACTTCGGATACGAAATCAAGGATACAACGCCATTCTTGTCAATAACGGGAGATGAAACCAAGAATATTTGGCTTCCACATTCCATAAGCAGTAAAATATCAACGCTTCGCAAAATGAGCTATGGACTTCAGGTTGGAACGGTAAAGGATCAGTATATCGTAATGACTTTGAATGTTCCGACTTCGGGAACATTCAGAACAAAATTCGGTTATGCACTCAATAGCTCCGGCGGAAGCGGCGAAGTCTATCTTCTTGATGGTAACACAACAGATATTGCAAAAGCTATACTCAATACAAAAAACAGACTCGGAAGCTTCAATTGCTATGGTGCATCGTTGGTTACCGGGCAGTCTGTAAACTTCCGCAACGTGACCTTTGAAAAGGCAGGAAAGTATCTTCTTGTTCTTCGTGCATCCGGAGTTGGCGATGGTATGGGCAACGGAAAAAGCAACAATCTCTATCCCTCGTCAATAACCTTTTACGGTGGAGAGGAAAAGGCGGTAGCGGGAATCGTTGCGGAAAAAAAGGAACTTCTCCTTGAAGAAGGTCTTGCGGAAAAAATTGATGCAAGTGTATATCTCTCCGATTGCACGAAGGCATCCGAAGAAGATTATACAATCGAATATAATTGTGCAGATGACAGCATTGCAACCGTAGATGAAAACGGTGTTGTTACAGCGGTGTCCGCAGGTGATACAGAGGTTACGATAACAGCAAAAAGGGGAGAATCATCCACCAACTGTGTCGTTAGGGTCTCTGTAATCAAACCCGGATATTCTGCATATAGAACCGAATACGATTTTTCAGATGCAGATACAGATGCAAACGGTGTGATTGCACTTGAAATCAATGTACCTGCAACCGGAAGCTGTGATATCATTCTCAATCACGATAAGAAACCTTCCGGCGGAGTCGGCGAAGTATATATAATGTCTGCCGATACAGAGGATGTCCTTTCTGCACTTACCGAAGAAAACAAAGTCGGTGAAGCAGATTATTTTGCAGAAACAGAAGAAAATGTTGATACACCACTCGGCAAATATACGTTTAAAATGCAGGGAAAGTATCTTGTGGTTCTCAAAACAAGAGAAACAGGTGTCGCACAATATCCGAAAAAGCTTATTCTCGATGGTGGAAGCAGAGCTGCACTTATGAGTGTTACTCTTTCCTTTAACGGAAGAAATGCAAAAGTTGTATCGGGCAAAATGTCAGACGGAACAGATGCTGACCTTTCCGGTGCGGAAATTTCTTATGGAATCAAGGATTTGTCGGTTGGCTCGATTGATGCAAAAACAGGTCTTGTAACTGCAACTGCCGAGGGCGGAAAAACTTCTATAACAGCTGTTGCTACCCTTGACGGTATAACGGTTCTTGGAATGCTTGATGTTACTCTTGAAGGTGAAACCTTAGTACCGAGCGGAGTTTCAAGAGAATATGTTCTCAATGAATACAGCTCCGACTGGACTCCGGTTTACAGCACAACTGCATATGATATGCGTGGCATAACATATGAGCATACCTACAACAACTGGAGCTGGTTCGGAATGGGACCGAACGACCTCACATCAAGCAGAGCATCTCTCGCACTTTCGCTCACGGGAACAAATGCAAACCGTGTGAGAATACAGCTTCGTCAGAATGAATGGCTTGCTATGCGGATAAATGTTCCGGTCGCAGGTACATACTGGGCAGATATTGTAAGTGCAAAATACGCTGATGCCGATCACGGTACGGGTGATATTTATGTAATTCCGGTAAAGGATACAACAGCGGATGTAACAAATGCACTTGGACAGAACTCATATCTCGGAACTATCAACTTTAATGATAAATCGCTCAGTGCTTGGAAACAAACAAGTGATGCTCTCGGACCTGTAACCTTTGAAGCTGCCGGAGAATATCTTCTTGTATTCAAACAGCCCTATGATAATGCCGCAAAATATCTGACTCCGAGAATTTTCAGTATTGACGGCACAAATGCTTTCAGATTCCTCAACTTAAACCTCAATAAGACGGTTTTTGAAGTCGGAGAGACGGGAAGCTCCGAATTTGTTGCAAGACTTCTTGACGGAACAGAGATTACGGGAGATGTTGCAGGTATTGTCTACAGCTCTGATGATGAAAGTGTTGCAACCTTTGAAGATGGCGTGTTAAAAGCTGTTGGGCAGGGAAGAACAAAAGTAAATGTAACGGTTATTTACGATGGAAATCAGGTAAAGGCAAGCAGCGATGTAATCGTAAATGAAACAAGCGGGATAGATACGATTGCCATTTCTGCAGATGAGTGGGGATTTGCAGGAGAAAAAATAAAACTTTCATCGTCCATTGTATATAAAAACGGAAACACATCAAAGTTGGATGACTCCAAGGTTACTTATACTGTTTTGGATGGAAGTGCCGAAATAATTGATGATACATATGTTGTTGCTTCGTCGGTTGGTGATGTTTCGGTAAAGGTAAGTACAACCATTGCGGGAGTTGCATATGAAAGCGAACCTGTGTTGATTGCAATCAGAGAAGGCACAACCAAGACAGCATCTACATACTACACTACCGAGCGTTGCGAAGCTGTACGTGAAAATGCAAAAAAATATGATTGGGCAAAGGATTCATATGATTCGGCACTTAAGAGTGCTGATGTATATGTAGATAGGGCTGAGCATATATACAATCGTATGACGGGAGAGGGGATCCCTCGTTCACAGCGTGTTGGTTCGGAGGATGACCCGGAATATATGTTCTGCCGCTATTGTGGTGTAAACACAGTTGAAAAATACGGCTCGGGTTCAACGGGCGGTTACGATGTAAATATATACACACGCCCATGGAAAATCCAATGCAAAGAGTGTAAAAGATTCTTCCCATCAAACGACTTCGAGCTTTTGTATGAGCGTGGCGTTGATGAAAAAGGTTATTATAACCGTGACCGTGCAGTAGCCGCAAACGCAGAGGCTGTTGCAAACGGAGAAAAGGATGCACTTCATAATGACCTTTATCCTGAGCTGTATAACCCAACATCGGAACTCTACAACAAGGATCCCCGAACAGGCGATGCCGTTGACGGTGCTACTTGGGCTGTTGATGACGGTCTCGGATATCTTCCCGGAAGAACTTATTCAAACGGTGCAGAAGAACGTCACGGATATATTGCATACTATATGCATTCTTTCTGGCTTGAAGCCAATACGGCAGTTGCAAATCTATCACGCGCTTATGCATACAGCGGTGATATGAAATATGGCAGAGCCGGCGCAATTCTTATAGATAGAATAGCAGATCTTTATCCGAGTTTTTCATATAAACAATGGGATACTATGTACCTTGTTGCACACGGAGGAACGGGTTTCGGTAAAATATTCGGTCACATAAACGATACAACCACATCCACAACCTGGATTCAGTCTGCAGATGCCTTCTTCCCGGTATATTCAGATCCGCAGGTTGTATCATTCCTCTCGGAGAAAGCAGCGGAACGAGGTCTTGACAATCCCAAAACAAGTGGGGAAAAGATTTGGAGCAATATCGAAGACGGACTTATTTTTGAAACCTTCGAGAGCTGTAAAGAGGGAACTATACACGGAAACTACGGTATGAAGCAGGCCTCTCTTGCCGCAGCGGCACTTGTTCTCGACCGTGAACCATACAGTAGCGAGATTGTTGATTGGATATATCAGCCGGGCTCATGGTATCAGTTGGGAAATACTGCAAAGTCTGACGGCGGAAACCTGAGTATCCATTATGTTGACGTAATAGACCGTGACGGTATGGGTAACGAAACAGGTCCGGGATATAACTTCGTCGGAGTAAACTACGGTTATAAAATCGCTGAAATGCTTGAAATGTACAGCTCTGATGAAAAATATAATCTCTATAAAAACCCGAAGTTTGCAAAAATGTTCACGGCATATGAACCGGTTGCACTTGCAGACACCCATTCTGCACAGATAGGAGACTCCGGATGGACAGCAAATGTAGAGTTTGAGGATTATATTTCTGTTATCATAAGAGGTTTCCAGAGTCTTAAGGACACAAATCTCGGAAATAAGCTGGCTGAATATATTTATCGCAGAAACGGATATACCGTGGAAGGCTTGTATTATGACATCTTCACAAAAAATCCCGAAAGCATTCAGCAGGATATTTTAGAACGGATTGATGATGATGTCAACGCAAAAAGTGATATGATGCCGGCTTACGGCTTTGCTGTGCTTCGTGAAGGTGCGGCATATGGTGACAAAGTAACAAATACCTACGAAAACAATATGCGTGACTTCTGGATCTACTTCGGTGAAACCGATGGTCACGGTCATAACGATGCTTTGAATATAGGTATGGAAGCCTTCGGTCTTAACTTTGCACCTGACAACGGCGTTCCGGAAGCAAAGAGCAGTTCAGATCAGAACCGATTCCAATGGGTTGAATCAACTCTTGCACATAACACAGTCACGGTAAATGAAAAGATTCAGAAGCCAATCGGAAACACCGTGGGTACAAAACACGGATTCCCGATGCATTTTGATGATTCCGGAGATGTAAAGCTTCTGGATGTTGATACTCCGCTTGCGTATGATGCAACGTCGATATATCGTCGTACAGCAGTTATGATAAATGTTGGTGATGATAACTCCTATGTTGTTGATTTCTTCCGCGTAAAGGGTGGAAATGATCATATTTACAGCTTCCATAGTCAGTCTGACGAAATTTTTGCAACAGAAGGTCTTGATGGAATTACATATCAGACAGATGACGGAACTGCATCCGGAAATTATGTCGGTTCGTATGCGGGCAGAGATGTTCCATTCGGAAACGATCCGTCAGAATCCACATCCGAAGCGAAATTTACGTATCCGGCAGGCTACACATGGATGAAGAATGTCCGCAAGGCATCCGATGTAGGTAAGTTTACAGTTGACTTTAAGGTAACTGACTTCAATAAGGTTTTAAAGAACGGAAAAGGTCTCCACTTGAAGATGACAATGCTCAATGACTTTGACCTTAACGAAGTATCCCTTACAAGCGGTCACGTTATCGCCACAAATGCAAACATCAACATGCCCGAAACCTTTGAGTACGTCCTTGCACGCCGCAAGGGAAACAATCTTGATTCGCTCTTCACAACCGTGTTTGAGCCTTATCGTGACACTCCTTACATCGCAGACTCTTATGTCATTGATGATATATCCGTAAAGAGTGGGGCGGAGAAGGAAAACGATGCAGTAAAGGCGTTGAAGGTTGTAAGAAAAGACGGAAGATGCGACTACATTGTTTATGCGACAAACAAAAACGTTGTATATACAATTAAAGATGAAGATGTAAGCTTTGATTTCAGCGGTTTTGTGGGTGTATACAGTATAAATAAAGATAAGATACTTGTATACAGCTATGTAAATGATGGAAGTGTAATCGGAGAAAATACCGATCTTTGTGAAGCATACACAGGTTCCGTTTCCGATTTCACAAAGGAGCTTGCCTTTGAAAACAGCATTGTCCTTTCATCGAAGGATAATATTGATGCTTCAATACTTTCCGGTAAGTTCGTTTATGTGGAAAATGATGGCGTAAATAATGCAGTTTATAAAATCGAAGATGCAGAGCTTGTAGAAGGTGGCGTAAAGCTTGATATCGGTGCGGTAACAACAATCCGCAGCTTTAAGGACGCAAACGATACTTCAAAGGGATATGTCTATAATATCGCAAAGGGACAACGTGCATCCATTCCGATTTCCAATATCGTTGACAATGCACCTGTTTTTGAAAAAGTTTCGGACGGAACAGCTTCAGCGGGCAGTATATTTACGGATGCTGTTTTGGCAACATCTGCCGATGGGGTAAAAATTACCTATATCGGCAAAGTGCTGCCGAGGGGAGCCTCTGTTGATGAAAACACAGGTACAATTTCATGGAAACCTACCTCCGGTCAGGTTGGCAAAAATCACTTTGCCATAACTGCAAAAGATGAGCTTGGCAGAGAAAATACAGTTCACTTTATTGTGAATGTATATGGTTCAACAACAAGCGGAACAAATAGTTCTGCAAGTGGAAACGGCGGCGGAGATGCAAAACCTTCAACTCCGGACGAACCTGCAAAGCCGGAAGTTGAGACTCCCGATGTTCCCGAAGCAACAGCTCGATTTACTGACCTTGGAAACCACGCCTGGGCGGAGTCGGCTATCAACGCTCTTGCGGATGAAGGTATTATCAAAGGAACGAGCGAGACTACATTTTCCCCGGGAAATAATATCACAAGAGCAGACTTTGCAATTCTCCTTGTCCGTGCATTCGGTCTTTCTTCCGATAATACCGAAAATTTTGCAGATGTTTCGGATTCCGATTATTTCGCAAAAGAACTCGCAATCGCCCGAAATACAGGCATTGTAAACGGAATAGGCGATAATAAGTACGCACCGAGAAATACAATCACCCGTCAGGATATGATGGTAATTGTATACCGTGCAATGCAAAAACTTGGTGCAGAGCTTGAAATTGCAGATGTTGAGTATGCAGATTTCCGTGATGTCGCAGATTATGCAAAGGATGCGGTCTCGGCACTCGTAGGCGCAGGTTTAGTCAACGGAAAGAACGGTAAAATCGCACCAACCGATTACACAACAAGAGCAGAAGTGGCAGTTCTCATAAAGCGGATTATCGATTATAAGTAGCTTCTTGAGAGGTAATAGATTTATGAAGTTTTCATATGACCACGATTTACACATACACACAATGTTATCTTCCTGCTCGGCTGATCCCGAGCAGATTCCCGAAAGAATTCTGGATTTTGCAGAAGAAAAGGGACTGAAGACGGTTTGTGTTACCGATCATTTCTGGGATGAAGCCGTTCCGGGTGCTTCTGATTGGTATGTGCCACAAAACTTTCCCCATATAAATAAATCCAATCCTCTCCCTCGGTCACAAAAGGTAAAGTTTCTTTTCGGCTGTGAGGCAGAGATGGATAAAGAGTTTAATATCAGTATTTCAAAAGAGAAATATGAGCTTTTTGATTTTATCATCATCTCAACAACCCATCTTCATCGTGTGGGGTTCACAGTAGATGAAAAAGATCTGGAGACTCCTGCACATCGTGCGAGAATATGGGTGAAGAGACTTGAGGCTGTCCTTGGTATGGAGCTTCCTTTCCGTAAAGTCGGTATAGCACATCTGACCTGTAAGCTTATAGCTCCGACGAGGGAGGAATATCTGAAAACACTTGAGCTTCTGAGTGATGAAGAAATGTCACGGCTCTTCAAAAAAGCGGCAAAGCTCGGTGTGGGAATTGAGCTCAATTCAGGAGCACTTAACTTCCGGGACGAAGAGGCAGATACAGTTCTCAGACCATACAGAATTGCAAGAAATTGCGGATGCAAATTCTACTGCGGAAGCGATGCTCATCATCCGAATGAATTGTATCGGGCGGGTGTGATTTTGGAGCGTGCAATCGATATGCTCGATTTGGATGAAAAAAATATAATGGATATCTTGTTGTAAATATAAACATACACAAAGACACATCGCAAAGGAACAAGTTTCCCGTGCGATGTGTCTTTGTCTGATTTTTACAAACAAGTTTTATAATAAAGATGAACGAAATGCCGAAGGCGAAAGCTTTGTATACTTTTTGAAAAAGTTACTGAAGTAGTATTCGTTTTCAAATCCGCAGACAGATGAAATTTCATTGATTTTAAGAGTTGTGTTGATAAGTAGGTCTTTTGCTTTTTCTATGCGAAGTGCAGCAATGTAATCGGAAGGCGAAAAGCCTGTGACTGTTTTGAAACGTCGGAAAAACTGAATGTAAGATAACCCGCTTTCTTCCGCAAACTCGGCAATACTTTTGTTTTTGTGAAAGTTTGCTTTTATTTCGGTGATTGATTTTTCTATAAGATTGTCCGTGGCGGCAGATGTCTCGTTATTTTCTGCAAGGTATTGCAAAACAATATCTTCAAATAAATGACGTTTATACTTAAAGTTATTTTCGTGGAATTTTGAATCGAAATATTCAAGAAGAGCTATTGTTGATGAAATTCGGTTTTGATCTTTGAATAAAACATGGTCTGAGTTGAATAAATGTGTTTCTCCGGTGTACCTGAATAAAAACATACGGACGGGTTTGATTACATGGCGATTATAGAGAATGTTTTTTCTGAAAAGCATTCCTTCGTTTGCATTTACCGTGAATTTGTTTTCGTTGTTTTCAACATAGAAGCTTCCGCTTTTAACAAGAGCAAATATGTCATCTGAGCCTATAAAGTGCTTCATGATGAATTTGTCTCGATTTACACCGGCGATAACAGTAAGCTTTAAATCCATAATCAACCCACCCGATATGATAGAATATTATATCCTTATATTAGAAAATTATATTGTGTTTGTCAAGACTGCTTGATAAAATTATATAAAATTGGGCTAAGGAAGATATTTATATGGGATATTTCTGTATATTGATTTCTCTTTTGGCGGGAGCGACAAAAGGTTTTATGGGCAAAAAAATCAGCAGCACCGTTTCGTCTTACAGACAAGCTGCGTTTATAAATGTGTTCAGAATGTTCATTTGTGTGGGTGTAAGTGGCGTATCATTCATGTTTGAATCATTGCAAAGCGGATTGTATATCGACGAAGGAGTAATTATATACGGTGCATTGTCGGGGATAACGCTGTCCTTCTTTATTATCACATGGTTATTGGCGGTTCGGAACGGAGCTTTTATGCTTGTAAGTGTTTCTCAGATGTTCGGGACAGTTATTACTTTGTTATGTAGTTTCTTTGTTTTTCGTAAACCGCTTGAATCAAAGCAACTTTTAGCGGTTGCGCTTTTGGTCGTTGCTGTGCTTATTATGGTTTCATACAGCTCGGGAGTAAAAGGCAAACTTAGTGTTTTTGGAATAGTAATGCTGGTTCTGTGCGGTTTGTCAGGTGGGATAAATGATTTTTCGATGAAGCTTTTCAGAGAATTTTCCGAAGCCAACATATCAATGTTCAATTTAATTTCATATATTTTCTCAATGGTCGTGCTTGCTGTCGCAGTAGCATTGCCTTCGGAAGACAAATTTAACAAAAGGGAACTGCTTAAATCCGATCTTCTTGCAGTGATAATTATGTCTGTGTGTCTTTTCGTTCATTCATATTTTAAAGCGATGGCAAATGATTATCTCTCCGTTGCACAGGTCTATCCGATAAGTCAGGCGGGAGGTCTTATTCTGAGTGCACTTATGTCGTCTGTTTTCTTCAATGAAAAAATAACATTCAGATGTGTTGTCGGTCTGATACTTGCATTTATTGCGGTGTTACTTTTAAAATAGGTGTTTTGCTTGCTTGATAAATTTAGACGGTGTTGTGCCGGTTAACTGTTTGAATTTTGAAATAAAGTATGTGTAGTTGTTGAATCCCGATTCGAAACATACATCCGTTATGCTTTTACCGTTTGAAAGAAGATATTTTGCATGTGAAATGCGAAGTTTTGTTACGTATTCGTTGGGCGTGCAGTTCAGATGATTTTTAAAAATTCTTGCAAGGTAGACGTTTGAAACATTGCAAGCCGTGCATACTTCACTGATTCCGTCAAGCGTAGTGAAATAATTATGTATATAAGAAATTGCATCGTTTAATTTTTTGGGAATTTTTGAGTCTTTTGTAGTGTGAGAGCCGGAAGAAAAGGAAGAATAGATTATTTCTTCTATCTGTATGATGAGAGAATACATCAGAAGGTCGCGACATTCACTTTTTGCAAAAGACTGCTCATCAAGAAGATTCAGGTATGTAAAAAGTTTGTTGCAATCCGAGTAATTCGGAGAAATAAGATTTCGCTCTGACAATTTTCTGTCATAAAAGGGCTTTGAAAATAAATCTGAAATATTTATCTTGTTAAAGAACTCCGTTGGGAAAATGAATTGATAGTAATCGATATATGATGCATCCGGGAATATGGAGGTATAGTCTTCGGAATTCCGTATGAGTATGGCATCTCCGCAGGTTGGGGTATATAAGTGCTCTCCTATGAGAATGCTGCATTTTCCTGAAAGAAAGATAAATAGTGAGCACCATTCCTTGTTTTTCGTGGGTGCCGTGTAAGCGTGAGACTGCTGATGTACATAATGCAGCCACAGTATGGGTGATTTCACATCGTGCGAATATGAGAAAACCGGGGCGTAAGCTTTTGCAAGCGCAGGGTTTTCGTCGTAGTATTTCGCTTTTATGACCGGATATTCTTTCATTTTCTCGTCCTCTTTTATGTTGAAAACTGAATGTGGTTTAATTAAGTATAACAAAAGATAAAAAATAAGTCAAAAGAAATTAAATAATTTGTCAGTTGGTTAAAAATATTTAAGTTTGTTGTTTAAAAAGTATATAGAAGAAAATGCACCATGGTGCTATAATACAATTAAAGTAAAACGGAGGATTTGTATATGTCGCCCAAAAGTTCTGAGAAACGTAAACTCACAAATGAATTGAAAAGAAAAATCGGCCAGCTGTTTATGGTAGGTATTCCGGATAACAGCTTTCCCGATGAATATGCGGAGATTTGTAAAGAATATTACATAGGAAACTTCACGTTGAATGCAAATAACTGCACTTCGTTGGAAGAAATGTGCAATCTCATAAGCAGTATCCGTAAATGTACTTTTTTGTCAAGCGGTGTCTATCCTTTTTTTGAGATTGACCAGGAAGGCGGATGGGTAACGAGATTTTACGAAGGTGCTGCCATGATTTCGGGAGCGATGTCCTTTGCCGCAAGTGGTGCCGATGAGGAAAAAATGAAAAAAATCGGTGCAAGAACGGGTCGCATTCTGCGTGCTGTGGGATGTAATGCAAATACTGCACCGGTGCTTGATGTAAATATAAATCCCGAAAACCCCATAATCGGAACAAGATCTTTTGGAGAAAAGCCTGAAGTTGTGACGGCACTCGGCAGAGGATATTCAGAAGGTCTTCAGTCTGAAAATGTTATGGCTGTTGCAAAACATTTTCCCGGTCACGGTAATGTAATGGGAGATACCCACACAGATATAGTTCACAACTTTTCAGATGCGGAAACTCTTCGCAAAACGGAGCATCTGCCGTTCAGAGAAGTATTCGCTTCAGGTTGCGGAGGGCTTATGACGGCACATGTTATCCATGATGCGTTTTCGGCTGAACCTGCAACGGTGTCTTATGAGATAATGACAGAGCTTCTGCGTAATGAAATGAAATTTGGCGGCGTTGCGGTAACCGATGCAATGGAAATGAAGGGAATAAGCGATGCATATCCCGATGGTGAAGCTGCAGTACGAGCGATACTTGCAGGGTGCGATGTGCTTTTGTACTATACATTCAGGCGCGAATCTTTTGAAGCGGCGATAAACGCTGTATATAAAGCAGTAGAGGACGGTGTGATAACAGAGGCAAGAATAGACGAGTCATATGAGCGAATTCTGAAGCAAAAAGAACGCTTCAACATAGCTTCTGCCGAGCCTGATATTGAGCTTGCGAAAAAAATTATATACAACGAAGAAGATATAGCGGAAAACTTCTCCGATAAGCTATCGTCAATCACCTGTATTAAGAATGACGGAATCCTTGATGAGCTTTCAGGAAAGAGAATTCTTTGCATATCACCGGTTTGTGATGCACTCCGCGGCGTTGAGGAGTCAAGACGTCAGATTTTAAGCTTTGCGGATATTCTTGCGGATGAAATTGAGAATGTCGCACTGTGTATCTCATCTCTTGAGGGAATGACTTCTGAGGTGGAAAATGCGATAGACGGTGAATATGATGTTGCGATTGTCGGTGTGTTTGATGCATTGTCAATGCCGGGGCAGCTTGATATAATCCGTGCACTTGAGAAAAAAGGAAAAACAGTAATCGCCGTGCTGTTACGTACTCCATATGATTATAAGTATGTAAAGAATTGTTCTGCGGTTATTGCGAGTTATGAATATACAATGCTTTCGGCAAAGGCAACCGCCGTAGCGATAAAAGATTGCGATTTCAGAGGAAAACTTCCCGTAACACTTCCGGAAATGTGATGAAGATATTTGAATAATGGGAGGGTGAAAAAGTGAATTTTTCTAATCTGAGAAACTGCATGGATATGTTTCTTGAACGTGATCACGTTCCGGGGCTTCACTGTAAGGTTTATAAAAACCACGAAGAAGTATTCGACTATCGCGCGGGAATGAGCGATCTTGAAACTCAAAAACCGATGCAGGGCAACGAAATATACAAGTGTTATTCGATGACGAAAATGATAACCTGTATATCTGCGCTTCAGCTTATGGAAAAGAATAAATTTCTTTTAAATGATCAGGTTTCAATGTATTTGCCGGAGTTTGAAATGCTTATGGTTGCAGAGACGGAGAACAGCGGAAACGAGCTTGAAACAGTTGCAACGGGTGTCGGCGGCGCAACGTTTACAGAAACCGAAAATGTGAGAATTGCCAAAGTTCCGCTTACTGTGAGGCATCTGTTTACAATGAGTTCGGGGCTTGATTATAACAGAAGACCCCCTGCAATACTTGCGGCGATAAATGAGGGAAGAACAAGCACGCGTGAGCTTGCAGGTGAGCTTTCAAAAACCGTTCT
>JAFSEA010000091.1 GCA_017435965.1 Oscillospiraceae bacterium | reverse complement strand
TACCGCAAGCTGCATAAAGCTTTTAAAGCCTCCGCGCGGACTAAGCTTTTTCAGAGCGAATATTCCTGCAAGCATAAGCAGCAATCCGTAACCTGCATCAGAAAGCATAATTCCGAAGAACAATGCAAAAAACGGTGCCATAGTCGGGTTCGGATCAATTCCGGTATATGCCGGCGGACTGTACATATTCGTTATCATATTAAAAGGTGAAACCACTCTCGAATTATATGTCAGCGTTGGGGGCTCTTCACCTTCTCCCGGGTCTGCAAATTCATATGCACAACCCTGCTTTTCAAAAAACTCCGAAAGAGTTTTTTCTTCTCTTGCCGGACACCAACCTTCTATATAGAAGGTGCGGTCTGTTACAACCCCAAGCCCGGTAGCTTCCGCCACTTCAAGATGGGTTGTGATTGCATCCTCTGCAGTGAGGAGCTTTTCATAAACCTCACGGGAAACCTTCATTTCCTTTTCGGTTTCTTTGAGCTCGACTTCAAGCTCTGCTATTTTCTTTTCAAGTTCTGCAATTCTTTCTTTTGCCACGCTCTTTACGCCGCGGAAATTCACCTTCGCTCCGCCGAGCTTTTTAAGAGTATTAAATACCTCATCCGCAACACTCTTATGAAAAACAACGAACAGATAACGAAGCTCTGCTTCTGAGGAAACCTCAAACACCTCCGCACAGTCGGATGTTTCCGAAACACTTTCCGAAATCGTTTGAAGAGATGCGGCGGCAGGAACTGTTACCATCATTGAAGAAAAGAACTTGCCTTCCGGAGCTTCAAGGGATACCCCGAGCTTTTTCCAGGGCTCAAAGCTTTCCTTTAATGCCTGAAGCTTACTCTTTTCTGCCATGATATTACTTATCTTCGTCTCTCTTCTTATAAGCGCCTGCGCCTCCGATATGGCATCAAGCATAAGCTGAGAAGAGAACAATTCCTTTTCAGTTACCTGAATACGCGGAGTGAACATTCCGCTTTTGAATTCGGAATACTTCTTTGAAAGTCCGATAGCCTCTTCTATGGAAGAAAGGTTTTCACGGAGCTTATCAATTTCATCAATGTTCCCGAAAGCCTGAAGATTCCCATCAAGAGGAACTTCCGAGACCTCAACAGCACCGACAAAAGAAAGCAGTCGCATAACACGCTCACGATTCTCCGAAAGGCCGAGAATACGGAGCCGTTTCATTCTGACAATTGCCATTATCCTTTCACGACCCTTTCTGCGATTAGTATTGCCGCAGTCTCCATCTTTCCTTTTGCAAGTGCAGAAAGCTTTTCGCCCTCTCCCTCAGCATCGGAAAGTGCCGCGCCTATTGCCTTTGAGGCTTCATTTTCTGCATCGAGAAGCTTATTCTTATAAACAGAATCCGCTTCTTTTTCTGCATTTGCAATGCTTTCTCGACCTACCTTTTCGGCATCCGCAATTATCTGCCTTGCACGAAATTCTGCCTCCGATATTTTATCTGCCGCAGCCTTTTCTGCTGCCATTATTCTGTTGACGGCATCCTGAGCCATTTTCTCACCGCCTCTTATAAAGTAATATTTTGGTTATTATACCACAAATTGCATAAATTTTCAACGTAATTTCTTGTCAACTTTTTAACCAATTTCTTGTCAACTTTTTAACCCATTGCACAATTAACTTAAAATTAACATTAGTATATGATTTGACATTTTTTATATTCTGAATTAAAATAAAATTAACTATATTTGAGGTGATTTCCGATGCGCGATTTTTTACATACAACTCTTGATAAAAACGAAATTTTTGAAATGAGCTCACTCGCCCTTGCACATATAGGCGATGCCGCCTTTGAGCTTATGGTGAGAAGCAATCTCTGCAAAGGCGGAATGAGAAAAGCAAAGGAGCTTCATAAAAACACAGTTCTCTCTGTTTCTGCCTCGGCACAGGAGGCAGCAAGCAAAAAAATTCTCCCCCATCTTACAGAGGAAGAACACGATGTTTATCTTCGAGGAAGAAATGCGAAGGTAAATTCCTTACCCAAGCACGCAACTCCCGAAACATACCACGCCGCAACGGCATTTGAAGCGTTGTGGGGCTGGCTCTATCTTTCGGGAAGATACGAGAGACTCAACGAGCTTTTTGAGGTTATCGTTTCTGAATAATGCTACAAAATGAACAAACACGGCGAACGGAAATTTTTCGTTCGCCGTGTTTTGTATTGATTTTATTTATCGTAGACTATTGTGCCGTCCTTGAAGATTGCATAGCCTGTTACTTCTGTCTCGGGTATATCATTTACAAGAGTAAACTGGCTTGCATTTGTTGTCATTGCAAAACGCTTTGTTCCGAGCATAATGCCCTTTTCAACTGCATCCTCAAAGCCGATGAATTCTGCCATAAGAGCATTTTTATCGCCTGCTGAGAAGCTATCAATGAGTATCTTTCTTGCAATGCCTGTGAAGTTTGGTTCAGTCCTTGTATACATCGCTTCAACAGTACAATCTTCCCACGCAAAGAAAGAATATGTAGGATCAGTACTTACTACCACACCATTTTTCTTCCATGCTTTGAATAGCCAATTTTTCTTTTCTGATGCAGTAAAGCTTACCTTGTCGCCGTATGCAACATCTTCTTCATTTACCTTAACAGTCTTCACATCACCGAATTTTGCAACGTAAACCTTAACGCCCGAAACTTCAACATCTGCACCTGCGGCGATAACTTCACTTGTGCCATAAAATGCCCAACCCTCAGCTGCATTATAGCCTGCCATTTCGGGAAGTGCAGGAGCTTTGCCGTCTGAATTAAGGGTAGCTATAAGCTGGCCGTTTGCGTTATAGAATTCTGCTTTATCTTCGCTGTTCTCACCGTTTATTGCTTCATAAACTGCGATGAGATATGTGTTTTCAACCGTGGGGATGAAGCTGTAGCTCTCATTATATGAAACTATCTGCTTCTTATCTGTGCTCATGCCCTTTGCCCAGTAGAGGAACTTATATCCTTCCTCAGCCTCAGGTGCATTAACCGTGTAGGTTTCACCGAGAGTTGCTGTTTCAGAAGCAATTACCGCATTATCCTTGTCCTTGCTCTCGCCAAGCTTTGCGGTGAAGGTACTTACTTTTGCAGTAGAAAGCGGTGCTGGTGTGAACTTCTCTTCAACTGCATCAAATGCGTCGGAAAGAACTGTATCTTCGGGTGGTGTGTAATCACCGAGCTTTGTCATTGAGAAAGACTTAATCCACATCTGCTGAGGTGCATTTATCAGGCTTTCATCTGAATTCAGCCCATCAAAAGCAAGAATAACGTAATGGTCTCCGGCTGAGAGATTTACTGTGCTATTCGCAGACACGCTGAGTACATCCTTGAAAGTCTGTTCATTGAGGTCTTTGTTGTAAGTGTTTACAGAAATGGCAGGAGTATTGTTGAGTATAATACCATTGATACTCTGGCTCTCTCCATTTGAGCGAACCATATCATAATTTCTCTCGGCAACAATCTCTTTTGTTATGACATACATATTTACCTTGCCACCGACTTGTATCTCGGAATACTGAAGAGATGGTCTATATACGCCGGATTCTGAAACATTGAATTTGAAGCAAACTCCATTATTTCCAAGTTTTGTATCTCCAGTAGCAGACCCGTAATACATTCCACCGACTTTAAACTTACCTGTAGCAATGGTTCTTACTCCGAGGAAATCCCAAGGACTTGTGAGAGAAGCATCTATGGTATCATATCCAACTCCGTCTCCCTCTTCATATGTTCCAACTGACAAATCAGTTGTTGTTCCCTTAATGCGAGCAGCAGAAGAAAGAACATAACGATTAGTCTTTATAATCTGCAATTCTACTGAATCTTCAATTTCAGTTTCTGCTACCGTTGCGGTTATTGTTACAGTTCCGACACTCTTTGCCGTCACAACACCTGTCTTTGCATCAACCGTCGCCACCGAAGGATCAGAGCTTTCGAAAGTAACTGCATCGGGAAGCTCTTCCGCGTTTACATCTAGCACCGTTGCAGATACAGTTGCAGTTTCTCCAATGTTGATTTCCGATACATCTGCACTTACAGAAATTGATGCGGGAGAAAGTTTCTCGATCGAAAAACTTCTTATATTCATATATACATTCCCGGGAAGAACTCCGTCCGGCTTTAAAGATTCACGAACATCACTAATTGCGAAAACGAGATAATGGTCACCTGCTTCAAGATTCATTGGAGCAAATGTTTCACTCAATACAGGGCCGTCAATCTTCACGTCTCCACCATTTGAAGCATATGTGTCAATGCTTCCGATAGGGGAAAACTTCGAAGATGTGGTTATTCCCTGGATTGTATACTGAGTAACAGTCTGCATCGCATACTCTCTTTCAAGGGCTTCCGAGGCACTGAAAAACCAAACATTTGCAATACCGCCATGAGTAGCACCGTCAGCTACAACCGTCGGAACATATTTCCCTGCTTCAGGCACATTGATTTTAATTATTACTCCATTGGCTCCTGCTCTGACGTTTCCGGACTGTGTTCTGAAATACATACCTTCTGTACGAAGAACATTTCCGTTAGAACTACGATTTGCGAGAAAATCCCACTTTTCAGAAACATCTGACACTATGTCGTCGTAGTCCATAATTCCGCCAAGAGGAGAAGAAGTATTATCTGATGCTGTTCCTGATGCCACAGCACACGCAACATCTGTCTCGCTTCCCAATGCCTTTGATGAAAATACATAGTTATAGACCGTATTTCCATTTTCAGCAACTGTTGCGGCAGATACTGCAGGGAGCATTGTGCATGCAAGCATTACTGCAAGAAGAATTGAAAGAAATTTTTTCATTGTTTTTTCCTCCCAAATTAAATTTATTTTACTAAATAACATAGTTTTAGTAATAAAATCTTAACATTATTATATAATACCTCACAAAAGCTTGTCAACTTATTAAAGTTGTAATATCTGCTGTTTTATTTTTGCGTTTTACTTACATTTAACACCGTTTTTCCTTGCAGTATCTGTTGTTTTGTGTTATACTCTTTAATTGTTATTTACAATATTATATTTAAGGAGTTGTTTTTATGGTCCCGGCGCTGATAGTTTTCGGCATCACTTATGTTTTGCTTCTCTCATTCCAGAAGTTCCGCCCCTACATAGCCCTTGCGGCAGGCGTTGTTTTCACCTTTATGGCAGGCTTTTCTCCCCTTGAGGTGTTCAATGCCATTGACTGGAATGTTCTGATGATGATTGCAGGTACAATGGGCACAGTTTATCTCTTTATTGAATCAAAAATGCCCGACCGTCTTGCAGACTTCATTATCGAAAAAGTTCCCAATGTAAAGTGGGCAGTTGTATGTCTTTCACTTTTTGCAGGAATAATTTCAGCTTTTGTTGATAACGTTGCAACAGTTCTTATGATCGCTCCCGTTGCTCTCAACATTTCAAAGAAGCTTGGTATATCCCCCGTTGCAATGATTATCTCCATTGCAGTTTCATCAAACCTCCAGGGTGCGGCAACTCTTGTTGGTGATACCACTGCCATTATGCTTGGTGGAGAACTCGGTATGAACTTTATGGACTTCTTTTGGTATAACGGTCGCCCGGGTCTTTTCTTTGTTGTTCAGGCAGGCGCAATTATCTCTGCCATCATACTTCTTTTCCTCTTCAGAAAAGAAAAGGCGTCCATTTCATCGCAGACGAAAACAGAAGTCAAGGATTATTTTCCCACAGTTCTTCTTCTCGGCACAATCGTTGCCCTTATAATCGCTTCCTTTATAGAAAACAAGCCTGAAGAAACAAACGGATATATCTGTATTGCAATTATGTTCATCGGCATTTTCCGCGAATTCTTTATTAAGAAAAACAAAACTGTATTCCGTGATGTGTTTAAGGAAATCGACTTCTATACTCTCGGACTTCTCCTCGGTCTCTTCGTTGTCATCGCAGGTATAAAAGAGCTTGGTGTTATAAAGGCAATCTCTGATTTCTTTTTTACTATCGGTGGAGGAAACACATTCCTTATCTACACCCTCATTGTATGGGCATCTGTTCTTTTCTCTGCATTTATCGACAACATTCCCTATGTTGCGGCAATGCTTCCCGTTGTCGGCGGAATTTCCTCACAGCTCGGAATTGATCCGACACTTCTTTCCTTTGGCCTTCTTGTGGGTGCAACCCTCGGCGGAAACCTCACTCCCATCGGTGCTTCTGCAAACATTGCAGGTACGGGAATTCTCCGTAATGCAGGCTATGAAGTCAAGAACCGTGACTTCTTCAGAATCGGAATTCCATTTACTTTGTCTGCGGTAATTTCAGGATATATTCTTGTATATCTTTTCTGGGGTATATAGTTATGAATGGTGCACTTATTGTAAACGGATTTTTGAATACAGACAAATTCCGTGATATATATTCACGGCTTGAAAATGCATTTTCAAAGCGAGAGGTTTCCCTCTCGCTTTATGCAAATTCGGAACTTATTGCACCTATGGGAGAAAAACTTCCTTTCAGAGACACTCCCGATTTTGTTCTTTTCTGGGACAAGGATGTTTCCCTTGCAAAGCAGATTGAGAATGAAAACATCCCCACCTTCAACTCATCCTCCGCAATAGAGCTTTGCGACGACAAAGCAAAAACAACTCTCGCATTGCATGGCTTCCCCATGCCGAAAACGATAATCGCACCAAAGACCTTTCCGAATATAGGCTACTGTGACCTTGATTTTCTTGATGATGTAGTTTCTTCTCTCGGTTTTCCGATTGTCGTAAAAGAGTGCTTCGGTTCTTTCGGCACAGGAGTTTTCCTCGCAAATGATATGGATGAGCTTCTGAAAATCGTTCGTGAGCACGAAAGAGAACCGCTTCTCTTCCAGGAGCTTATAGGAGAGAGCTTCGGTCGTGATATAAGGGTAAACGTTGTTGGCGGAAAGGTATGTGCCGCAATGCTCCGTGAGAGCAAAAACGGAGATTTTCGTTCAAACATAACCCTCGGCGGAGATATGAAAGTCTATATACCCACAAAAAAAGAAGCAGACCTTGCAATCTCGGCTTGCGAAAAGCTTGGGCTTGCTTTCGGAGGAGTTGACATTCTCTTTGGCAAAAACGGTCCTCTCATCTGTGAGGTGAACTCCAACGCACATTTCAAAAGCACCTATGATTGCACAGGAATAAACCTTGCAGACTTTATTGCGGAGCATATAATCAAGCAGATGTTGTGCATCTGTCATTATTCATTACATTGTCATTCTGAGGCGTAAGCCGAAGAATCTTCACGAGGACAAGATCCTTCACTGCGTTCAGGATGACAAACGAAAAGGAGATTCTGATATGACTGCGTGGCTTATATACGAAAAGGCAGGAGCCGAGCGAAACCGTGGCTATATCGAGCTTCATAAAAAATGGGGTATAAAATACGGGATTGAATTTTCTCTTATTCTCTGTGACGAAGGTCTTCCCGATGGAAAGCCCGATTTTGCAATAGTCCGTGCAATGCGCCCCGACATAGCAGAGGAGCTTGAAAGCAGAGGCATACCCACTTTCAACAATTCCCATATCTCCCGAATCTGCAACAATAAGGCTCGGACATATGAGTATCTTCACAAAAACAACATCCCGGTAATCCCGTGGGTTTCGGCAACGCAAAGTGACACTCCCCCGAAAATCGAAAATTTTCCCAAAGTGATAAAGCCTTGTTGCGGTCACGGCGGCGCAGGGGTGTCCATCATAAGAAGTGATGACGAATATGAGGCAAGGAGAAAAGAAATTGCCCCTGATGAATATATCATTCAGGAGCTTGCAACGGAAATCGGACGTGACAAACGTGTATATGTTATAGGAAACCGTATTGTGGCATCGGTTCAGCGAATTGCAGACGGCAATGATTTTCGCTCAAACTTCTCTCTCGGCGGAAAGGTGGAAAAATCCACACTTACGAAAGAGGAGGAAGCTCTTATCGGTGATGTGTGCAAGCTTTTTGAATTTGACCTTGCAGGCATTGATATTATGTATCATAAGGGACGTGCTGTCATAAACGAAATAGAAGATGTTGTCGGCTCACGAATGCTCTATAATACCCACGAAGGACTTGATATCGTTGACCTTTATCTTGATTATATAGTGAATAAGCTAAAAGAATCCTGAGGGTATTTCCCTCAGGATTCTTTTCAGACTGTCGAAAAAGGTGCGAGACCACAAGCGAAGAAACATATGTAGGGAACGACAACCAGTCGTTCCGTCTCGGTTTTTTTGCAGAACCTAATTTCAAAAAGACGCATAGTTTTCACAAAAGTCCTTGAAACATCGAGTTTCAAGGACTTTTTCGCTTGTTTTTCCCGAAGTGTCACCTCTCGATGTATCAACATACACCTTCGGGTTCCATTCGGAAAAT
>JAFSEA010000090.1 GCA_017435965.1 Oscillospiraceae bacterium | reverse complement strand
TCCTTCCGCCGGTCATAGTCTCTTCTATACGGTGAGCACAAAGACCTGCAACTCTCGCAACGGCGAAAAGAGGAGTATAGAGATCAAGTGGAATACCAAGCATTTCATAAACAAGACCTGAATACATATCTACATTTGCACAGAGAGGTTTGTCGTTGTTCTTAACAACCTTGAAAACATCGGGCGTAAGACGCTCAACGGCCTCAATAAGCTCAAATCGGTCAAGAAATCCGTTCTTTGCGGCAAGGGATTTTGCCTGCTTCTTGAGGAGAACCGCACGAGGATCGGATTTTGTGTAAACTGCGTGCCCCATACCATAAATCTTTCCGCTTCCGTTGCCTGCTTCTTTGCGGATGATTTTTGCAAGATATTCGCTGATTTCGTCATCGCTTTTCCAGTTGGAAACATTCTTTTCTATATCGCTCATCATCTCAACAACCTGCTTGTTTGCACCACCGTGAAGCGGGCCTTTGAGCGAGCCGAAAGCAGCTGCGATTGCAGCATAAGTATCGGTTCCCGATGAAGAGAGAACGCGGCAGGTGAAGGCAGAGTTGTTACCGCCACCGTGCTCAGCATGGAGAATGAGACACTTATCAAGAAGCTTTGCTTCTTCATCGGTGAATTTCTTGTTTGAACGCATACAGTAGAGGAAAAGCTCTGCTGTTGAGAGACTTTCCGGCGGAATATGCAGATGCATACTCTTGTTTTCATAATAATGACGCTTTACCTGATATGCCTGTGCTGCAACGATGGGAAGCCTTGCGATTATTGACAGGGACTGGCGCATCATATTCTCAAGAGAAGTATCGTCTGCATTGGAATCAAAAGAATAGAAGGTGAGAACAGATCTTGCGATCTTATTCATAACATCAGCACTGGGAGCTTTGATAATCATATCCTCGGTAAAGTTCGGCGGAAGCTGACGACTTTTTGCAATGAGCTGTTTGAAATCAGCAAGCTCGCTTGCAGTCGGAAGCTTTCCGATAAGGAGAAGATAAACAACTTCTTCAAATGCGAAACGATCTTCTTTTGTTGCATTGTCTATGATATCAACAACATCAATGTTTCTGTAGGTGAGAACACCATCTGCAGGAACGCGTTCATCATCTATGACGTGATAACCGCGAACGTTTCCGATTGCAGTAACACCTGCAATAACACCCGTTCCATCCTGGTTACGGAGTCCGCGCTTTACATTGGGATTATTGAATACTTGCGGAGAAATGTGGTTATTATCACGATATTTCTCGCATATATTTGTAATGAACTCTGAGTTTTCAAAGATTTGCTTTTTGGACATGTCGGGTCCTCCTAAATATTCTTATTTACTTATTTTATATTATTTGTTGTAAATAGTCAATCTTTTTTAAAAAGGAAGTGTGTATATGAAAAAATTTATACTCCTCTGCATCGCTTTGTGGGTAATTATTTTTGCAGTGCCATCGTTTATGTCTCGGAAGATATGGAATGAGGTCCCGGAATTACCGCTTCCGATAGTTGCCGATGATAAAACCGAAGAAGAATCAGCGGTGCAGCTTGCAGATAATGACGTTACAGTAACGCTCAACTATAACGGAGAGATAAAAAATATACCTCTTGGTGAATATCTTGAAGGTGTGGTTGCATCAGAAATGCCGGCACTCTTTCCTGACGAAGCACTAAAAGCACAGGCAGTAGCTGCAAGAACATATACAATGAAAAAAATAGCCGCACCTCCTGCTGAAGAACATAACGGTGCTGCCGTCTGCAACAATCCGTCACATTGCAAAGGTTATGAACCAATTTCGGCATTTGCTTCAAATTGGAACACCGCAACCGAAGAATACACAAAGAAAATACGTCGTTCGGTTGCTGAGACTGACGGTGAGATTCTTTTGTATGAAGGAGAGCCGATAACGGCGGTTTTTCATTCAACTTCATCGGGAAAAACAGAAAATGCCGCAGATGTTTGGGGCGGCAATGTTCCTTACCTTGTGAGCGTCGATAGTTACGGGGAAGAAGCATCTCCAAGATTTGAGGAGAAGAAAACATTTGATCCCGAAGAGTTCAAGAAGATTTTTCTAAATAAGTATCAGAATGCCGCATTTGATCCCAATCCAGAAAATTGGGTGACGGATATATCAAGATCTGAAGCCGGTGGTGTTAAAACACTTAAAGTGGGAAAGGTACAACTGAAGGGAAGCGAACTCAGAACGCTTTATAATCTGAATTCTACAAACTTTACCATTTATTATATTAGCGGAAAGCTGGAGATAACTTGTCGCGGATATGGACACGGCGTAGGAATGAGCCAATACGGTGCACGAGCAATGGCTCTTGACGGCAAAAATTATCGAGAGATACTTGCAGCATACTATACAGGCACGGAACTCGGAAAAATCAGCCAAAAACCAAATCAGTAAAATTTCCTCTTCATAATTTCAAAAAAATATGCTATACTGTCTTTGTGAAAAATCAGAAAGGAAGTGTAGTGTTGGATATACTTTCGACAATTGAAAAGCTTTGTGAGTATCCATCTCCCTCAGGCTTTGAACATTCCGCTTCAAAGCGTGTTGAAAACATTATGTCAAGAGTAATGGATAAGGTGGAACACGATGCTTTTGGAAATGTATACGGTATAAAAAAATGCGGAAAGAAAGGTGCAAAATGCATTCTCCTTGATGCACATATAGATGAAATAGGTCTTATGGTAACAGGAACGAAAAATGGATTTCTCACCTTTACAACTCTCGGTGGAGTAGATCCGAGAATCCTCCCGGCAACCGAAGTTTTGGTACTTACGAATCCCCCGAGGTTTGGAGTGATAACAGCACTTCCGCCACATTTGCAAAGTGAAAAAGAAATGGAAAATGCATTCGATATTGAGAATTTATGCATTGATATAGGTGCAGAAAAAGATGAGAAAACGGTGCCTTGTGGAACCCCTGTTATATTCTCTTCGGGATGTGTCAAGCTTTGCGAAAATTATATTTCTGCACGTGCGCTTGATGATAGGGGAGGGCTTGTTGCAATTCTTACAGCAATCGATATGCTCAAAAGCAAAAAACTTTCCTGTGATGTAGTTGTGCTCGCAAGTGTTCAGGAAGAGGTGGGATGTCGCGGTGCAAAGATTGCAGGATTTTCGGTAAACCCTGACCTTGCAATAGCTGTTGATGTAACTCATGCACATACTCCGGGAGCAGATAAAACCTCCACTTTCAAATCCGGAAGCGGTGTTGCAATCGGAGTCGGTCCAAATATGACAAAAAAGATATCGGATGCTTTGATTTCTGTTGCGAAAGACAAGAAAATACCTCACACCATTGAAGTTTGTGCGGGACACAGCGGCACAAATGCATGGGTACTCCAGACTGCGCGTGAGGGAATTGCAACCGGGCTTCTTTCGATACCACTCAAATATATGCATACTCCCGTTGAAACGGTAAAGAAAAAGGATATCGAAGCAACTGCGAAGCTTATTTGCGAGTTTCTTCTGAATCTGTCATCGGGAGGTATAAAGCTGTGATTGAAACAATAAAAGAACTGTGCAATCTCAAAGGGACATCCGGATGGGAGGTTGCTGTGCGAGAGTATATAAAAAAGCGAATAAAGCCATTTGCTACAGAAATTCGAGAGGATATAATGGGCAACCTTATAGTGTTTAAAAAGGGACAGAAACGGCGGAATAATCCATTTATGGTCTGCGCTCATATGGATGAAGTAGGACTGATAATCAAGGATATAACCGAAGAAGGATATCTGAGCTTTGACTTTGCCGGCGGAGTTGACCGACGGGTTATAATCGGAAAGCGCGTTCTTGTGGGTGAAAAAGGAATCCCCGGCATAATTGGTATGAAAGCTGTTCACCTCACCACAAAAGAGGAACGAAAAAAAACGCCAAAACTCAGCGAACTCTGTATTGATATCGGGTGTGAAAAAAAAGCAGCTGCAGAAAAACTTGTTTCCCTTGGTGATTACGCTGTCTTTGACAGTCCTATAAGAGAGCTTGGCGAAAACAAGATTAAGGCACGTGCACTTGATGATCGTTTCGGTTGCGGAGTAATGCTTAAGCTTATTGAAAGTGAGCTTTCGTATGATACTTTTTTCGTATTTACCGTTCAGGAAGAGGTTGGATGTCGCGGTGCAGAAATCGCGGCATTTGGTGTGAAACCTGATTTTGCTCTGGTTCTTGAAGCCACTACGGCTGCAGATATTCCCGTATCCGAAGGTAGCAACAAGGTCTGTGTCCTTGGAAAAGGTGCTGTCATCGGATGTGTGGATGGCGGTGCGATCTACGACAAACGATTATTTGCGCTTCTTCGCGGAATTGCTGAAGAAAAAGGTGTCTCTTGGCAAATAAAAACAAGAGTGGCAGGAGCTACGGATGCGAGAAGTATTCACGTCTCACGAAAAGGAGTAAGAACAACATCTCTTTCTCTTCCGACTCGTTATATTCACTCTCCGTCCTGCGTCGCCGATATCCGCGATATGGAGTCTGTATTCACTCTTGCGCGGGAACTTATAAGTTGTGAGGAGGAAAAACTCAATGCTTAGTATAAAAGAAATTCTCGATAGATTATATAAAGTGAAGTCTCCGGCGGGCTTCGAGGGAGATATTGCAAAGGTGATTTCTGCCATTGCTAAAGAAAACAATCTCGAATACCGGACTGATGCTATGGGAAATGTCATAGTTCACAGAAAAGGTGCCGGCAAAAAATGTCTTATCGATGCTCACATGGATACAATTGGCTTTCTTGCAACATACATTGACGAAAAAGGCTTTGTTAGGTTTGACACTCTTGGCGGATTTGATCTGCCGGATATTCACCATGTCACTGTTGAGTTTTTAAACGGGACTTGCGGCGTGATTTCATATGAACAGAAAACAGATTTCAAAGACAGGAAAGTATCGTCAATGTTCATTGATATAGGCGCGAAGAGTGAGGCAGAGGCAAAAGAGCTGATACTTCCAGGAGATGCTGCAGTATATGCCGGTGAACTTCGTGAACTTTCAAATGGAAAAATTTCTGCACCATATCTCGATAATCGTATTGGTGTGGCAGTAGCTTTATTTGTAATATGTTCTCTAAAAGATTGTGAATACGATGTCTATGCAGCATTCACAGTTCAGGAGGAAGTTGGACTTCGAGGTGCGAAAACAGCAGCATATGGCATTGATGCCGATTTCGCGATCGTTGTTGATGTTACCGATTCTTGCGATACGCCGGGATTTGACGGTTTCGGTGAAGTGAAGATGTCTGACGGAGCTGCAATAAAAATCATGGATAAAGCAGCTATTGCTCATCCTGCAATTGTTTCCGCACTTTGCGAAACAGCAGAGCACGAAAAAATTAAATATACAAGAGATATAATTACAATTGGAGGAACCGATGCCGGAAGTATCCACACTTCGCGCAGCGGAGTGCCTACGGGAGGAATAAGTGTTCCTGTAAGGTATATACATTCTCCCTGTGAAGTTGCTGATATGGCAGATATTGAAGCATCAGTGAAGCTCCTTGTAAAGACTCTTGAAAATCACGCTGTTATAATTTAGTCGCAGAAAAACGTGTTTTTGCATATTCTGTGATGAGGTGATATGATGAACTCTCGTTCTCTTCGTCCATATGCAAATGCGATTATTCGTGGGGATGAAAACAATCCATACCTTATGGGTAAAGTGGATTTTTTCAACATACAGAGCCGTGTTCTTGTGACGGCAAGAATTTCTGGACTTCCTGAAACAGAAAACGGATTCTTTGGTTTTCATATCCATGGAGGCAGCTCTTGCGATGGTGCAGGATTTATGAATACAGGTTCACACTTTGATAATGGTGAAAATATGCATCCGAATCATTGGGGAGATCTTCCGCCGCTTTTATATTGTAGTGGGGAAGCGTATCTTTCTGTTTTGACCGATAGATTTTCTCCGGAAGAGATAATCGGAAGAACTGTTGTCATTCACAGTAATGCAGATGATTTCACAACACAACCGTCAGGAAATGCCGGCGAAAAAATTGCCTGTGCAGAAATTCAATCTCTTCGCAAAAAATGATTTTACAAAAAACTCTTGCCGATTTTATGGTCCGCAAGAGTTTTTTTGTTAGTATGATGAATCGAGAAAATGTTAAAGGTGTTTGAATTGTTTTTTTTGAAAAATATTCAAAATGTAAATTAGTCAATGATGTGAGACTGAAGAAATAAGTTAGAAATAAAATTCAATCTCACGACGTTTTTGAATGGGAGATTTCCATCCGAGAACGGCCATAGGAATATTATTAGAACGCTTTAAATAGCGTTTCAAC